>DVJK01000064.1 GCA_018716795.1 Candidatus Scatomorpha merdipullorum
AAAGACAACCCTGACGGTTTTCTTTCACAATATCTTTCCCTCCGAAACTTGTCACGAGCGCGTTCTTCGACAGCCTGATTGTTCGCTCACTCCGCTCCGCGAGAGGTATTTTCGGGCGGGCAAAGCTCGCCCGAAAATGTATTTCAATTTATTTAGCCGCGAGCGGCGAAACTTAAGCGAGGCCTTTTCAGCCAGCCTGAGCGCCCGGGTTTGAATGAACACGGGCACTGAATTTTTATTGCTGCTGAGGCGGCTTGCCGCTGCCGCCGCGGCCACCGCGGCTGCCGCGGCGGCGCTTGGGCCGGTACGCGGGCGCGCCCTCGCGCTGCTCACCCTCGCGGGGCGGACGGCGGTCGCGGCGCTCGTCGCCGCCCTCGCGCTTTTCGCGCCGGTCGCGGCGCTGGCTGTCCGGGCGCTCGCCGCGCTCGGGCTTCTCCCGGCGCTGGCCTTCGCTCCGCTCGCCGCGCTTGGCTCCGCCGCGGCGCTGGCTGCTCTTGCGGCGGACGGGCGCGCTGCTCTGGCGGCGGGGCTCCTCCTCGGGTTCCGCGACGGGCTCCGCGGCGGGCTCGTCCTCAGTCTCGGGCGTTTCCGGCTCCTCCCGACGCTGAAGCACGTGGGCCGGGGCCTCGCCGTTCTTCGGGCGGCCTCCGGGCACGACGGCCACCTCGCTGCCGGAATAGTTCTTGAAGACGGCCTCGCCCTCGCCGTCGAGCCGCACCTTGACCGTGCCGCGCAGGATGTTCACCTGCGTGACGGTGCCGAAGCCCGCCGGCGTCTCGACAAAGGCGCCGTTCTTGGGCACGGCCTTGACCAGGCCCTCGTAGGCCTCCTCCTCATAGCGCAGGCAGCACATGAGCCGGCCGCAGGTGCCGGATATCTTCGTCGGGTTGAGGGAGAGCGACTGCGTCTTGGCCATCTTGGTGCTGACCGGCTGGAACTCCGTCAGGAACTGGCTGCAGCAGAGCGGGCGGCCGCAGATGCCTATCCCGCCGAGCATCTTCGCCTCGTCGCGCACGCCTATCTGCCGGAGCTCTATGCGGCTTCGGAACACGCCTGCGAGGTCCTTGACCAGCTCGCGGAAGTCGACGCGCCCGTCGCTGGTGAAGTAAAAGGTTATCTTGTTGCCCTCGAAGCTTATCTCGTCGTCCACGAGCTTCATGTCGAGGCCGTGGGCGGCGACCTTCTCGCGGCATATCACGAGGGCTTCGCGCTCCCGCTCGCGGTTTATCTCCTGCACGCGGCGGTCGTTCTCCGTCGCGATGCGCACGACGGGGCGTATCGGCGGGACGACCTTCTCGTTGGAGACGTAGTGGTTCCCGGCCACGCAGGTGGCGTACTCGAGTCCCTTGCTCGTCTCGACAATGACGTCCTCCCCGGGCGCGATTTTGAGTCTGTTCGCGTCGAAGTAATAGGCCTTGCCGCGGCCCTTGAATTTGACGCTGACCACTTCGGTCACATTGTTATCTTCCAGCAATTTTATTCCTCATTTCTGTATGCCGTCCACGGCCAGAAGGGCCATGACGCTTTTGACGCCCACGTTCTGCGCGAGATAGCTCCCGCAGCGCTCCAGCAGGGCGTCCGTCCGGGCCGCCTGAGAGCCCGTGAGCGATATTTCCGATTTGCCGAGCAATATGTCGGCCAGCTTCTCCCTCGCGGCGCGCAGCACGGCGGCGCAGCGGCGGGAATCCATGCCCTCGTGCGCGCTGCACCAGAGCAGGAGCTCCGCGCGGGAGCCGGAGGCGACGCGGCCCAGCAGCTCCGCGGCCGCGGCGGCGTCCTCGGCGTTCTCCTCGGCGTCGGCGTTGGCGCGCAGAAGCTCGCAGCGCGAGCGCACCGTGGGCAGGAGCAGCGCGGGATTCTCCGCGCAGAGGATGAAGGCGGTGTTCGCCGGAGGCTCTTCCAGCAGCTTCAAAAGGGCGTTCTGGGCCTGCCGGTTCATTATGCCCGCGTCGGCGAGGATGAAGACCTTCCTGCGCCCCTCGTTGGGCATGACCTGCGCGTCGGAGACGAGGCCGCGCACCTGGTCGACCGTCATCTCGCGCCGCTTGCGGCCCTGCGAGTCGAGCCCGGCGGAGACGAGGACGATGTCCGGGTGGTTCCCGGCCAGCGACTTGCGGCAGGCCCGGCAGCGGCCGCAGGGCCGCTCAACCCCGTCGGCCTCGCAGAGCATGGCCGCGGCGAGCGTCCGGGCGAGGCCCAGCCGCGCCTCTTCGTTCATGGAGGCGGCGATATATGCGTGGGCGAGCTCGGTCCCGCCCGGTATTCTCAATGCTTCCATAAGCTTTATTTTACCTTTCCGCGGCGGCGGAGTCAACAGTATTTGCGCCGGTATTTGCTTTCTCGGGCGGCTTTATAAGCCTGCGGAGGCAGAAGCCGCCCGGCCGGGCCGGGAAAAATTCGGTGCGCGGGCCCTTTGTGGAAATTGACGGAAATGGCCCGCGAAATCAGCCGGACAGTCGGGAAACACGGCGCGGATTTTGCGAAAAACATGGCGAATAAGGCAAATATCGAACCGAAATCCCGCGCAAAAGTTGTTAGAATTATGCGGCGCGATTTGGTTTCACGCTTCAAAATGTTGTTGCAACAAGGAATTTGTTGAGTTAAAATACTATCAGAAAGCGACTTGTAATTAATTAATAGTTGCTTTATCCGAACAGCGGGTAAAAGCGCTCAAGTCATAGACCACGGAGGTATAGGAAATGAAGCTGATGCGCACGGAGGACGCGGTCGGGCAGGTGCTCTGCCACGACATAACTCAGATTATACGCGGCGTTACGAAGGATGCGGTGTTCCGCAAGGGGCACATAATCGCGCCCGAGGACATACCCGTCCTGCTGAGCGTGGGCAAGGACCACATCTACGTCTGGGAGAACGACGAGACGATGTACCACGAGGACGAGGCCGCGGAGATACTGCGCGACATCTGCATGAACGAGGGCATGAGCGCGTCGAAGCCCAAGGAGGGCAAGATAGAGCTCACGGCCGCGCGCGACGGGCTCTTCCTCGTGAACCGCGAAAAGCTCCGCGCGATAAATTCGCTCGGCCGCATGATGATAGCCACCCGTCCCGGCGGCGTCGCCGTCAGGGCCGGGGCCAAGCTCTGCGGCACGAGGATTATCCCGTTGGTCATAGAGAAGGCGGCCATGGAGCGCGCGAAGGAGGCCGCCGGGCCCGAGCCCATACTGAGCCTCAAGCCCATAAAGCCCAAGAAGTACGGCGTCGTCACCACCGGCAACGAGGTCTTCTACGGCCGCATACAGGACACCTTCACGCCGGTCATAGAGGAAAAAATGGCCGAGTTCGGCTGCGAGATGATAGGCCACGAGGTCTCGAACGACGAGCATGAGCGCATAACCGGCTGCATCAACAAGCTGCTGGACATGGGCTGCGAGCTGGTGCTCTGCACCGGCGGGATGAGCGTCGACCCCGACGACATGACGCCGCTCGCCATTAAGAACACGGGCGCGGATATAGTCTCCTACGGCGCGCCGGTGCTGCCGGGCGCGATGTTCCTGCTGAGCTATATGGCCGACGGACGGCCCGTCGTGGGCCTGCCCGGCTGCGTCATGTACGCCAAGCGGACGATATTCGACATTGTCCTGCCCTTCCTGCTCGCGGACGAGCCGGTGACGGCGGATATGCTTGCGGGCCTCGGCAACGGCGGGCTCTGCCTCAACTGCCCGGTCTGCCGCTTCCCGGACTGCGGCTTCGGCAGGTGGCAGTGATGGGCTTCACGCATATAGACGCCGAGGGCAACGCCGTAATGGTCGACGTCGGCGAAAAGGCCGTCACGCAGCGCCGCGCCGTCGCCGAGGGGAAAATACGCCTCTCCGACGAGTGCTTTGCTCTGGTCGAGGCCGGGCGCATGAAGAAGGGCGACGTGCTGGGCGTGGCGCAGGTGGCCGGGATAATGGCGGCGAAGAGGAACGCCGAGCTCATACCGCTCTGCCACACGCTGCTGCTCACAAGCGTGAAGGTGGAGCTTGAGCTGCTCGCCGCGACGCGCGAGGTGCGCGCCGTCTGCACGGTCAAGTGCGACGGGAAGACCGGCGTGGAGATGGAGGCGCTGACCGGCGTCTCCGTGGCGCTGCTGACGGTTTACGACATGTGCAAGGCCGTCGACAAGCGCATGGTCATAGGCGATATCCACCTCGTCGAAAAGCAGGGAGGAAAGAGCGGGGATTTCCGCTTTGAGGAAGGCAATGCTGGATAAATTCGGACGAAATATTGATTACCTGCGCATTTCAATCACCGACCGCTGCAATCTGCGCTGCAAGTACTGCATGCCGGCCGGCTGCGACATGGTCGGGCACGAGGACATCCTCAGCTATGAGGAGCTCCTGCGCCTCGCGCAGCTCTTTGCGCGAACCGGCGTGAGGCACGTGCGCGTCACGGGCGGCGAGCCGCTTGTGAGGAAGGGCGCGGCGGATTTCGTGCGGGAGCTGAAGGCCGTGCCCGGCGTCGAGAAGGTCAGCCTCACGACAAACGGCACGCTGCTTGAAAAGCACGCCCTCGCCCTCGCCGGGGCGGGGCTGGACAGCGTGAATATCAGCCTGGACACGACGGACGCGGCCCTGGCGCGGGAGATAACCGGCTCGGACGGCGTCGTGGACGCGGTGCGCGCCTCCGTCGGGCTCATGCGCTCGCTGGGCGTGCCCGTGAAGCTCAACGCCGTGCTGCTTGCCGAGACCGCAGGCACGGTGACCGAGCTCGCGCGCTTCGCCGAGGAGGGCGTGCCCGTGCGCTTCATCGAGCTCATGCCCATGGGCGTGGGCCGCTTTGAGCGCGGCTATGACCCCGACGCGGCGCTCGCCGCGCTCAGGTGCGTCTGGCCAGACCTGCACCCCGTCGACGCGCGCATCGGCTTCGGCCCTGCGCAGTACTACGCCTCTGCGGCGCTCAAAGCGCCGATAGGCTTCATAGACGCGGTGTCGCACCGCTTCTGCTCGGGCTGCAACCGCGTCCGGCTCACGAGCCGGGGCTTTTTGAAGCCCTGCCTCTGCTTCGACGAGGGCGCGGATTTGCGCGAGCTGCTCCGCTCGGGCGCGGACGACGCCGAAATCCTCGCCGCAATCGAGGGCTGCGTCTTCAACAAGCCGAGGCAGCACTGCTTCGACACGCCGCAGGATATGACCGAGAGCAGGCTTATGTCTCAAATTGGAGGTTAAATACATGGGAACCGTACTGGCTGTATGTATAAGCGAGAAAAAGGGCGTGCAGAAGCGCGACGTCGGCTCGGGCAAATTTATACCCGACTGGGGCATTGAGAACGACGCGCACGCCGGGCACTGGCACCGGCAGGTGAGCCTCCTCTCCGCCGACAAGATAGAGGCCTTCCGCGCGAAGGGCGCGGACGTGGTCTACGGCGACTTCGGCGAGAACCTGGTCGTCAGCGGCTTCGACTTCCGCGCCCTGCCCGTGGGCACGCTGCTGCGCTGCGGCGACGTCCTGCTCGAGATGACGCAGATAGGCAAGGAGTGCCACAGCCACTGCGCCATTTTCAAGGCCGTGGGCGACTGCATCATGCCGCGCGAGGGCGTCTTCGCCCGCGTGCTCGAGGGCGGAGTTATCAAAAACGGCGACGAGATGGAGATTGTCGAGCGCACGACGCCGCGGCCCTATCAGGCGGCGGTCATAACCCTAAGCGACAAGGGCGCGGCAGGGGAGAGGGAGGATACCTCCGGCCCCGCGATAAAGGAGCGGCTGGAGAGCTCCGGCTACGAGGTGGTCGAGACTCTGCTCCTGCCCGACGGCAGGGGCCCGCTCAAGGCGCAGCTCATAAGGCTCTGCGACCAGCGGCAGCTGGATTTGATTCTCACCACCGGCGGCACGGGCTTCACGCCCCGCGACGTCACGCCCGAGGCCACCCGCGAGGTCGCCGAGCGCGAGGCGCCCGGCATAGCCGAGGCAATACGCGCGTACAGCATGCAGTTTACGCGCCGGGCCATGTTCTCCCGCGGCGCCGCGGTCATACGCGGGAAGACGCTGATTGTAAACCTGCCCGGCAGCACCAAGGCCGTCCGCGAGAGCATGGACGCCTTCCTCGACGACCTGCCGCACGCGCTGGATATGCTGAGGAACGCAGTCAGCGACTGCGGGAGGAAATAGGGGTTTAATAACGAATTTTATTAATTTAAATTATTTCCCGGGGCGCTTTCTTTTGGAGCGCCAAAAGAAAGCGCCCCTCAGAAAAACAATTAAAAATTTAATATTTTGAAATTACTTTCGAGCAAGGACACGTAAAGCCGTGTTTTGCTATAAATCCATTGCGAACAGCAAGGAAGGAAGGTAAACGTATGAAAAACCTGAAGAAGTCTCTGGCGCTGCTTTTGGCGCTGGCGATGGTCTTCGCGCTCGCCGCCTGCGGCGAGGCCGGAACGGAGGAGACCGCGCCCGTCAGCGAGGCGCCGGAGGCAGAGCCCGTGGAGCTCGTCGTCTTCGCCGCCGCCAGCATGGAGGAGACGCTGACCGAGATCCGGGGCATGTACGCCGAGGCCGCGCCGAACGTGACGCTGGTGTTCAACTTCGACTCCTCCGGCACGCTCAAGACGCAGATCCAGGAGGGGGCCGACTGCGACCTCTTCATCTCCGCCGGACAGAAGCAGATGGACCAGCTCGACATCGAGGCCGACGAGAGCGTCAACACCGAGGGCCTTGACTTCGTGCTCGCGGAGAGCCGGATTGACCTCCTCGAGAACCGCGTCACGCTCTGCGTGCCGGAGTCCAACCCCATGGGCATCGAGAGCTTCGACCAGCTCGCCGGGCTGCTTGCCGAGGGCGGTGTCTTCATGTGCATGGGCAACTCCGACGTGCCCGTCGGCCAGTACACGCAGAAGATTCTCGCCTACTACGGCCTCGACGAGGCCGAGCTCGCCAACGCCGGCGAGATAACCTACGGCACCAACGTCAAGGAGGTCGCCACCCAGATTAAAGAGGGCAGCGTCGACTGCGGCGTCATCTACTGCACGGACGCCTTCTCCGAGGGCCTTGAGATAGTCGACTACGCCACCGCCGAGATGTGCGGCCAGGTCATATACCCCGCCGCCGTGCTTAAGACGAGCGAAAATCAGGAGGCCGCGCAGGCCTTCCTCGACTACCTCTCCACCGACGAGGCCATGGCCGTGTTTGAGGAAGTCGGCTTCGCGCCGGTACAGTGATTTTTAAACCAATGGGCCGGGAGCGCCGCGCGCTCCCGGCGGCTTGATTGGGAGGTGACGGCTTGGACTGGTATCCGCTCATAAACTCGCTTCGCATCGCGGCGATAAGCAGCGTCATAGTGTTCTTCGCCGGCATCCTCTGCGCCTACTATGTGGCGAAGCTGCCGCGCGTTTTGAAGGGCGTGCTCGACGTCGTCCTGACTCTGCCGCTTGTGCTGCCGCCCACGGTCGTGGGCTATTTCCTGCTGCTTGTTTTCGGCGTGCAGCGGCCAGTCGGCATGTGGCTGGACTCGATTGGGATACGCTTCGTCATGACCTGGTACGGCGGCATCATAACCGCCGCGGTCGTGGCCTTCCCGCTCATGTACCGCACGGCGCGCGGGGCCTTCGAGAGCTTCGACATGACGCTGGCCTACTCGGCGCAGACGCTGGGCCTTTCGAACAGCTGGATATTCTGGCGGATACGCATGCCCTACTGCCGTCAGGGCATCCTCGCCGGGACGGTGCTCGCCTTCGCGCGGGCGCTGGGCGAATACGGCGCGACCAGCATGCTCATAGGCTATACGCCCGGCCGCACGGCGACAATCTCGACCTCGGTCTACCAGTACTGGCGCACGGGTGACGACCGCAGCGCCATGATATGGGTGCTCATAAACCTCGGCATATCCGCCGTGGTGCTGCTGGCCGTGAACCTCCTGGAGAAAAAGCAGAGAGGGGGCGCGCGGCGATGAGGCTTGTGGTTGACATAAAAAAGCGGCTCGGCGATTTCCTGCTGGACGTGTCCTTCACGGCGGAGGACGGGATAATGGGCATCCTCGGCCCGAGCGGCTGCGGCAAAAGCATGACGCTCCGCTGCATCGCGGGCGTGGAGAGGCCGGATTCCGGACACATAGAGCTCGACGGCGTCACGCTGTTCGACAGCGCGAGGCGAGTTAACATAAAACCGCAAAACCGCCGCGTGGGCTACCTCTTCCAGAACTACGCGCTCTTCCCGAACATGAGCGTGAGGCAGAACATCCTCTGCGGCCTCAAAAACGAGAAGGACAGGGCCGCGCGCGAGCGGATTCTCGCCGAATACCTCGAGCTCATGCAGCTCACGGGGCTTGAGGACCACTATCCCTCTCAGCTCTCCGGCGGACAGCAGCAGCGCACGGCGCTCGCGCGCATACTGGTGAACCGCCCGAAGCTCCTGATGCTGGACGAGCCCTTCTCGGCCCTCGACAGCCACCTGCGCGAAAAGCTGCTCGTGGAGATGAAGGCCATACTCGAGGGCTACGGCGGCGTCTCGCTGGCGGTCACGCACTCGCGCGACGAGGCCTACGACCTCTGCTCGACGATAGCGCTCATGCAAAACGGCTCCATACACACGCTCAAGCCCACAAAGCAGCTCTTTGCAGACCCCGGCACCGTCGCCGGCGCGTCCATGACGGGCTGCAAAAACTTTTCGCGCGCGAAAAAGACCGGCGAATACGAGGTCGAGGCCCTCGACTGGGGCATACGCCTCACGACGGCGAAGCCCGTGCCGGAGGATCTCACGCACGTCGGAATCCGCGCGCACTATTTCAGCCCCTCGTGCAAACAGAACAACTACCCCGTAACGCTCCTCGGCTCCATAGAGGAGCCCTTTGAGGACATCATCCGCTTCCGCTGGAAAAATCAGCTGCCGGATACTCCCGACCTCTGGTGGCGTATCCCCAAGCAGTTCCGGCCCCAGGGCGTCAGCGCGGACTACGCCCTCGGCGCCGCCCCGGCGAACGTGCTCTTGCTCCGCGACCTGAAATAGAAAGGAAGTATAAAAAATGAAACTCTCCGCCCGCAACCAGTTCAAGGGAACGGTCATCGACATACAGGAGGGCGCCGTCAACGGCATAGTCAAGATAGACATAGGCGGCGGGAACGTGGTCAGCTCCACGATAAGCATGAACGCCATAAAGGAGCTCGGCCTCGCCGTGGGCAAGGAGGCCTACGCGGTCATAAAGGCCACGAGCGTCATGATTGGCATAGACGAGTGAGCTGTCTCACGGACGCTGTCCGGGCGAGGCCCCGGCGCGGCGTACATGAGAAAACCGCGCTTTGAATACGCGCCCCGGCGTTCAGCCGGGGCGCATTTTTTCGGCGTTTGCGCCAAGTTTGGACGCCGGGATTCTACGTATCCGTCTATTGACAGGTCAACTCTAATGCGTTAGACTAAGACCGGAAGGAACTCTAACGCATTAGAGGAGGTGCGGAATGTCGACGCCGAAGATATTTGAGAGCGAATACCGCTTCTGCCTTATACTCTGGGAGCGCGAACCTCTCCGCTCGAGCGAGCTGGTCGCGCTCTGCCGCGAGCGGCTGGGCTGGAAGCCCACGACGACCTATACGGTCATAAAGCGCCTCGCGGAGCGCGGGGTGCTCAAGAACGAGAACAGCGTGGTGACGAGCCTGGTGAGCCGGGACGAGGCGCAGACCGCCGAGATTGACGAGCTGGTGGACAGCCGCTTCGGGGGCTCGCTGCCCGCGTTCATCTCCGCCTTCACCCGCTCCAAAAAGCTGAGCGCCGCCGAGCAGGACGAGCTGCGCCGGCTTATTGACGGGTTCAGAAGGGGTGAGGGCGATGACTGAGCTCTTTTTGAAGCTGCTCAACATGGGCCTTTCGGCCACCTGGCTGATACTGGCCGTGCTGCTGCTCCGGCTCGTCCTCAAAAGGGCGCCGAAGTGGGTGAATCCCCTGCTCTGGGGCGTGGCCGCGCTGCGGCTTGTCCTGCCCTTTTCCATTGAGAGCGCGCTGAGTCTCATCCCGCGCGGCGAGGTCATAAGCCCCGAGGCGGTGGAGTACGCCGCGCGCCCCGCCATAAACACGAACCCCAGCTCGGCCGGGCCGATAATCTACGCCGCGACCGACGTCACGCCGCCGGCGGGCCTGATGACCGCGCCGGAGGGCGCCGCGGCGGCAAATCCGCTCTTCACGGCGGCGAACATCGCCGCGCTTGTCTGGCTCATAGGCATTGCGCTCATGCTGCTCTGGGCCCTCGCGAGCTGGATGGGCCTGCGCAGCCGCATGAGCACCGCCGTGCGGCTCGAGGACGAGGTGTATGAGAGCGAATTTGCCGTTTCTCCCTTCGTGCTGGGCGTGTTCCGGCCCAGGATATATCTGCCCTACGGCCTCGGCGAGGGCGAGCGCGCGCACATCCTGGCGCATGAGCGCGCCCACATCGCGCGGAGGGACACCTGGTTCAAGCCGCTCGGCTTCCTTATCCTCACCCTGCACTGGTACAATCCCCTCGTCTGGCTGGCCTGGACGCTCTACTGCCGCGACGTCGAGTACGCCTGCGACGAGCGCGCGGTCAAAAACCTCGCGGCGGAGCAGCGCGCGGAATACTCCGAGGCCCTTCTCAAGTGCAGCGCGCCGGGGAGGCGGGCCGCGGCCTGCCCGCTGGCCTTCGGCGAGAGCGACGCAAAGGGCCGCGTCAAAAACGTGCTCAGCTACCGCAAGCCGGCCTTCTGGATTATCCTGACCGCCGTGGCGCTCATAATCGTCCTGGCCGTCTGCTTCCTCACGAATCCCGCCTCGCCCGGGGTGGCTCCCGAGGACGTGGCCCTGCCCGAAAACCTCGGCGAGGACTTCCCCGAGGGGATAATCGCCGCCGCGCGCGATTACGCCGCGGCCGAGGCGAAGCGCATCGCCGAGGGCGGCGCGGAGGTGACGGGCGCGGAGATTACGCAGATCTCGCCGGCCATGAACGCCGGCTCGGGCCGCCTTGAGAGCGGGGAAAGCTATGTGCTCGAGCTCTACATGCTCGCCTGGCGGGTGCAGGTCTCCGAGGTCGGGGACTATGAGCTCGGGGAGCTTGAGCTGGAAAGCGGCGGCTTTATCACAAGCGGCGACACCGTCTGGCTGCTCTTCCGCCGCTCGGCGGGCGCGGACGAGTATATAGGCGCGCTCCGTCAGAGCGGGATAGAAAACGGGCTTTCGGCCGAGGCGCAGGCGCTCTATGAGGCCTGGCTTGAGGACAATCCCGGCGGCGAAGCCGCGGAGATATTCACGCCCGAGGAGGTCGCCTTCGAGGCCGAGGGCGTGCCCGCGGCGGTCGAGAGCGCGGCGCGAGAATACGTCGCGAACGAGGCGGTCTATTGGGTCGAGGACAGCGGCGGTCAGCCCGACGGGCCCTCTGAGGTCGCGAGCGCGGTCGTGACCGGGGTCGAGCGTCTGCCCGGGGCCGCCCTCGCGGACGGCGAGCTGAGGTTTTACGCGATTGACTACGAGATAACGCTCGAGCCCGAGCGTGAGCTTGACGGGAACGGCGGCCCGGGCCCGTCCAACGCCGGGCTGGGAGAGGGCGCGGGGGTCGTCATGCTCTTCAGGGTGAGCGGCGGCGAGTGGACGCACATAGGCGACATGAACGAGCTCAACTTCGACCTCATTTGGGAGCGGCCCGGCGTGGCGGAGAGCTATCCGGACAAGTACGCCGCCGCGGCCCATTGGGTCTACGACGATTACCTCGCCCAAAACGCCGCGGAGGCCGCGAGCTACTGCGCACAGAGCAGATTTCTCCTGCCCGAGGGCCTTGAGGCCGGAGAATTCGACGCGGCGCTCGGCTTTGCCGGCGGCTGGGAGTTCGAGGGCGGCTTTGTCCTGAGCTTTTCAACGCGCGAATGGGGCCTCGAGTGGGACGGGGAACTCATCGCATCCCTCGCGCCGCCGGAGGGCGCGCTGAGGGACGCCGGGCCGCTCACGGACCGGCAGCTCGAATACCCGGCCTATGCGGGCCTCTATACGGACGCGGAGGGAGCGGAGTATCAGACCGTCTTCCTCGCGAGGCAGATGGAGGGCCTGGGCTTCATGCTCGGTCTGGACGCCGCGCGGTACGGCAGGGAGGACGCGATAAGCTTCGCCTCCGGCTTCCGCTTCCCGGGCGGCGCATGGTATGAGGCGGAGGACGTCGGCCGCGCCGGGCAGTCCTCCGCGCCGGAATACGCCCTCAACGCCGCGCGCGAGCTGACGGCCGCGCTTTTGAACCGTGAGGCCGAAGCCTCGGGCGTCCTGCCCGGGCCCGCGCAGATAGTGGGTGAGGCCGAGAAAATCCCGACGCTGGCCGAGACGGAGGACGGGCAGGCCCTGAGCTTCTACCGCTTCGAGTACCGCGCGGGGAACAGGAGCGCCGCCGCCCTCGCGCTTGTCGCGGAGCCGGCAGGGGAGTATATCGGCGGCTGCCTCGAGGCCGAGCTGCCCGCGGACTGGGAGATGGACTACGGCGACGAATACACCACCGCCGCCTTCAACATTTACGCCGACGCCTACGTTGCCCGCCGCGGCTTCACCGCCGGGGACGTCGCCCTCGGGGAGAGGCTTGAGGACGCGCTCGAGCCGGAGACGCTTGAAATCCTCCGCCAATGGGCGGCGGAGGAGGCGGACTACTGGCTGCGGCTGAGCGTCCTGCCCGCGCCCTGGGCGGAGAGCTTTGAGATAGAGTATCCAATCATAAGCTCCGTGACGGCCACATCCACCGGCGCCGACGGCCTCGTATTCTATCAGCCCGAGCTGGGCTTCGCCGTCGACACGCCGGACGGGGACTTCTTCCTCTTCGACGGAGCGGAGACAACGGGCGGCGTCCTGAGCGTGACCACGCCCTGCCTGCTCTTAGATTCGCGCGGGGACGGAAGCGTCTTCGTCGGGGAGATTGACGCCGGCTATGCCATGTCCGCGCCGGACGAGGCCGCGGAGGCGCTGCTGGGCAATTTCGGCACAAAGGGCGAGGCCTCGCCCGAATCGCTCGCCGTCGAGGCCGAGCTGGAGGCCCTGCGCCAAAGCGGAGCCTCGGACGAGGAGCTGGTGCGCGGCACGGTCACGGACTACTACCGCATTGTGAGCGCGGAGCTGTATACGAGCGGCTGGGCGGACTTCGACTTCAGCGGCTTCTTCCCCGCCTCGATGACGGACTACTCGAGCCTCGCCGGGGACGTCCTCTGGACGCGCGAGCGCAGCGCGCTCCAAGAGCAAAACGGCGTCCTGGTCGTCAACCGCGAGACCGGCGTCAGCTTCGACGCGGTGGAGATAAACGGCTCCGCCGCCCGCGCGGAGGGCCGTGTCCTGATAAGCTACAGCTATCCCGAGCTCATGGGCGTCGAGTCCGGCGAGGGCTTCTCCTTCACCGTAGAGCTGCAAAAAACAGACGGCGTCTGGCTCATTACGGACATAGAGACGCCGCCGAGGAACTATTGAATACTCCCTGCGCTGCGGCGCGCCGCTTTAGGCGGCGCGCCTTTTTGCTTTTTTCGCGCTTATTTTAATCATTTGGCCGCGCTCTCGCGTTATAATAGGTGAAAGACGTCTTTTCACGGAGGTGAGGCAGGTGCGGGACGGGGAGCTGTTCGAGCGGCTGGCATCCGGCGACATATCGGCGCTCGACGAGCTCATAGGCGCGTATTATCCGGAGATACTGCGCTTTTGCCTGCGGCATACGCCCACGCGCGAGTGCGCGGAGGACGCGGCGCAGGAGACCTTTTTAAACT
>DVJK01000065.1 GCA_018716795.1 Candidatus Scatomorpha merdipullorum
GATAAGGCGAGGCTGGTCGAAGCAGTTTAAAACTATTGAGGACGGCGTTGTAAAAAAACATATCCGGCGCGCCAAACCCGGAGCGGACTACAAGCTCTACGATGGCCGGCACGCACCGCTTATAAGCGAAGAGACGTTTTACGCCGCCCAGGCAATCAGGGAGGAGAACTATCCCAGCGCCAGGGTGAAACGGGAAACTGAGCTGCAAAACGCTTTTGCCGGGCTTATTTTCTGCGCAAAGTGCGGAAAGAGGGTCGGACGCACGACCGGTACGGTGTCGAGGGGGGCAATTCCCCGGCTGAGATGCGTAAACGGGCGCAACTGCCACAACGTGAGCGCCGACTACGATGTCGTGGAGCGCGAAATAATCTCGGCCCTGCGCAGCTGGTATTCGGGGTATAAAGTCCGAATCACCACCTGCGGTTTTGCCGACGACATCGAGCGGTGCAGGAAGCAGATAAGTAAGCTCGACGACGAGCTGACACGTCTGAACGCACAGCTTGAAATGGCATACAACCTGGTCGAGTGCGGGGAGTATACCCTGGAGCTGTTCAAGACCAGGCGCGTCAAGATAAACGGCGAAATTGAAGCGGCCCGGGCCAGGCGCGATAGTCTCGAAACCATGTTGAACAAGCTCGAAACCGGCGACGCCGAGCAGAGCAATTTTATCCCCAACACAGAGAAACTCCTGGAAAGCTACGACGAGATGACCGTCAAAGAGCGAAATGACCTTTTAAAAACAATACTCCACAAAATTGTCTATTTGAAGGATGCTGAAGGGAAAATAACCATTGATTTATACCCAAGGCTTCCTAAATTATAGAAGAATGTCGGCATCAACGGCGTACCCATGTGCTCGTGAGCGACCCGACGCGGGGTTATGGGGTTACTATAGGCGCCATGCTGGAGGAGGAGAGGGCGGCGTAAGCGGCGGCAGCGGAGAAATTCTCCGCTGCCTTTTCAGTTTCGTTTCAGCTTCGCGTTGTACAATGACCGCAACGACTATGCAAGGAGGCATTGTATGCTGCAAGTTGAACATCTCACCAAGCGCTACGGCGCGGTGACGGCGGTGGACGACCTCAGCTTCGAGATAGCGGGCGCGGGCTCAGCCGGCGGCGAGGGCTTCGGCGGCGCGCTCGCGCAATACGGACTCAGCCTCGGCGTCTTCGCCGACGCGCTCATCTTCGCCCTGCTCTACCGCAGGAGGCCGAGGCGCAGATAAAGGGCCTCGGCGCGCCCGCCCGGGCGCGATAACCGGCCGGGGAAGAGAAGTGTGAAAAGGAGGGCCGCGCTTGCGGCCCTTCTTGCTGTTGACGGCGGAGGCGGAATCATGTAATATGCTCCCATGAGGCGCGGCTGCCTCACGGGAGGTCAATATGGTAAGCGATATGAATATACTCGAGCGGCTGCCCTATTGGGGCGAGCTCACGGACGCGGAGCGGGAGGAGGCCGCGCGCGGCGCGGTGCTGCGCTCCTATGAGCGCGGCGGGCTCATACACGGCGGAGGGGCGGAGTGCCTGGGCATGGTGCTGCTGCTCTCGGGCCTCGCGCGCGCCTACCTGCTCAGCGGCGAGGGGCGCGAGGTGACGCTCTTCCGCATCGAGGAGGGCGGCGGCTGCGTGCTCTCGGCCTCCTGCGTGATAAGCGAGATAAATTTCGACACCTTCCTGGGCGCGGAGCGGGATACGCGGCTGCTGATTATCCCCTCCGGCGTCTTCGCGCGGCTGGCGGAGGGGAACCTCCGCGTGAAGCTCTGGATGTATGAGCAGGCGGCAAGCCGCTTTTCGGACGTCGTCTGGTCGATGCAGAACCTGCTCTTCAACCGCTTCGACCGCCGCCTCGCGGATTTCCTGCTCGAGGAATACGAGCGCACGGGCTCGCGCGTGCTGCGCATGACGCACGAGCAGATTGCGCAGAACGTCTCCTCGGCGCGCGAGGTGGTGGCGCGCATGCTCAAGCGCTTCGCCTCGGACGGGCTTGTCGACGTCTCAAGGCGCGGCGTCGTGAGGCTTCTCGACGCGGAGGGTCTGAAAAATATCTGAAAAATTTTCGCGGAGCGTGACCGAGTCACGTTTTTTCGCCCCGGCTTCGGTTATCATAGGCTCACAAGGAAACCGAAAGCCGAAAGGAGAATGAACATGGCTGAAATGGAACTCACCTCCCGGAGCTTTGACTCCGAGGTTTTGAACAGCGATAAGCCCGTCCTCGTGGACTTCTGGGCGAGCTGGTGCGGCCCCTGCCGCATGCTCGCGCCCATCGTTGCCGAGATAGCGCGCGAGCGCGCGGGCAGCGTCAAGGTCGCCAAGGTAAACGTAGACGAGGAGCCCGCGCTTGCGAACCGCTTCCGCGTCTCGAGCATACCCACGGTGCTGGTTTTCAAAGACGGAAAAATCGTGAACTCCTCCGTGGGCTTCCGCCCCAAGGCGGCCATAGAGGCCCTGCTGCCTTAAACCGATATTTTTTACTTCCCTTTTTTCTCCTCTCTTTTTCTCACGGCAAGGCCGCGCAAGCGGCGCAAATCCCCCACGGCGAGGCAGGCTTTCCTGCCCCGCCTTTGGGCGTAAAGGGTGAATTATGCAGTATCTCATAACCTTTCTCGAGGGCGTCATAACCTTCATATCGCCCTGCCTGCTGCCCATGCTGCCGGTGTACGTCTCCTACTTCGCGCCCGGCGAGAGCGGCGGTACGGCGCGCGCGGCGCGCAGCGCACTGGGCTTTGTGCTCGGCTTCACGCTGGTGTTCACGGCCATGGGCGCGCTGGCGGGCACGGTCGGGGCCTTCCTGCGCGGGCATCAGACGCTGGTCAACATCGTCTCCGGCGCGGTGGTGATAATCTTCGGCCTCTCGTACCTGGGCGTCTTCAGCCTGGGCTTCCTGCGCGGAGGCCGCGCGGGAGCGAACCCGCGCACGCCGGGCTTTTTCTCCGCGCTGCTCTTCGGGATGATATTCTCCGTGGGCTGGACGCCCTGCGTCGGCGCCTTCCTGGGCAGCGCGCTGATGCTCGCCGCGCAGCGCTCGCATATGCTCGAGGGCATGGCGCTGCTGCTGGTCTACTCCGCGGGCCTGGGCATACCCTTCGTCCTCAGCGCGGTGCTGATAGACCGGCTCAAGGGCGCCTTCGGCTGGATAAAGAGCCATTACAATGTCATAAACGCCGTCTGCGGCGCGCTTCTCATCCTCGTCGGCATACTGATGGCGACGGGGCAGATGGGCCGCTGGCTGGCCGCGCTGAGCTAAGGAGGAACGCATGAACAGGAAATCGCTTATTCTGACCGCCGCCGCGCTGCTGCTCATCATCGTCGGCGCGCTTGTGGGCTACACGTACCTGAGCCGCGGCGAGAGCGCGCCGCAGCTGAGCGAAAACGACGGCGAGGCCGCCGTCGAGGGCGAGGGCGAGTCCGCGCCCCAGCCCGCGCCGGACTTCACGGTCTACGACGCGGAGGGGAACGGGATAACGCTCTCCGTGCTCATGGACGGGAAGCCGACGGTGCTCAACTTCTGGGCCAGCTGGTGCGGCCCCTGCCGAAGCGAGATGCCGCATATCCAGGAGGCCTACGAGCGCCTGGGCGGCGATGTCAGCTTCGTCATGATAAACATGACCGACGGGCAGCGCGAGACGCGGGAGAGCGCCGAGGAATATATGGCGGAGAGCGGCTGGACCTTCCCAATCTACTTCGACTCGGACTACGACGCCGCCATGACCTACGGGGCCTACTCGCTCCCGCAGACCTATTTCATCGACGCCGAGGGCCGGCTCATAGCCGCCGCCCGCGGCTCCATGAGCGCGGAGGTGCTGCAAAGCGGGATAGACATGATAACGTAAACGCGAACGCCCCTCTTAAGCTTCGCCGCCTTGCGGCGAAGCTTAAGCGAGGCTTTTCAATAAGCTGACGCCCCGAGGCTTTTGCCTCGGGGCGATTTTTCAATTTTCCGGTTCGTCCTCCGATACGTAGTTTCGCACGAGGCCCCAGAGCTCGGGCTTCACGACGGCCTCGCACTCGACGCCGTCCTCGGTGTACTCCACCTCCAGCACGGCGGCCTCGCGGCGGAGCGTGTCCAATATGCCGCTGCGCGCGTAGGGCAGGGCCAGGCGCACCCGGCGCGAACGGCGGCCCAGGATGCCGGCGATTTTGCCGACGAGCTCCTGCGCGCCCTCGCCCGTGCGGGCCGAGATGCAGACGACGTCCTCCCCATGCGGGAGCTCGCCGAGGAAGCGGTCGCACTTGTTGTAGACCATCAGGCGCGGCGTCTGCCCCGCGCCGAGCTTTTCGATAAGCTCGTCGACGACCTCGGTCTGCACGTCCAGGTCGGGGCTCGTGATGTCCGCGACGTGCAGCAGCACGTCGGCGTACTGCAGCTCCTCAAGCGTGGCCTTAAAGGCCTCGACCAGATGCGTCGGCAGCTTGCGGATGAAGCCGACGGTGTCCGAGAGCAGCACCTCCTGTGCCTCGTCGAGCTTGAGGCGGCGGGTAGTGGTGTCCAGCGTGTCGAAGAGGCGGTCGTTGGCCTCTATCGAGCTGCCCGTGAGCCGGTTCAAAAGCGTGCTCTTGCCCGCATTAGTGTACCCCACGATGGCGACGACGGGCATGGCGTTGCGCTCGCGCCGGCGGCGCTGGACGCTTCTCACCTTGCGCACCTGCTCCAGCTCCTCGCGGAGCTTCTGTATCCTGCGGCGGATGTGCCGGCGGTCGGTCTCGAGCTGCGTCTCGCCGGGGCCGCGCGTGCCTATGGGCGAGGAGCCGCCCGAGGCCGTCTGGCGCACCAGGTGCGTCCACATGCCCGTGAGGCGCGGCAGGAGATACTCGTACTGCGCCAGCTCGACCTGCAGCTTGCCCTCGCGCGTGCGCGCCCGCTGGGCAAAGATGTCGAGGATGAGGCCGCTGCGGTCGAGGACGCGCACGCCCAGCTCCTCGCCCAGGACGCGCATCTGGCTCGGCGTGAGCTCGTTGTCGAAGACGGCGAGGTCGCAGTCCGCGTTCGCGATGAGCTCCTTGAGCTCGGCGACCTTGCCGCCGCCTATGAAGCTGCGCGGGTCCGGCGCGGCGCGCTGCTGCAAAAGCGCTCCCGCGACCTCGCCGCCCGCGGTCTCGACAAGCGCGGCGAGCTCGTCCATGCTCTCGTCCGTCGAGCGCTCGTTTGCGTCCATGCTCGCGGCGGCGAGCCCGCAGAGCACCGCGCGCTCCTTTTTCTTAGCTGTGTCGTTCAAATTCAATATGCAATATACCTCTTATAATATCAGCGAAGCCCCGCGGGATTTCGCCGTCTTAAGCCGCGAAGGCGCACCAGTCCGCAGACTGGTGCGCCTTCGTGCGCGCGGTGAAGCGCCGGGGCCATTCAAGCAGGCCGTCAGGCCTTGATGCCGTACTTCTTGTTGAACTTATCGACGCGGCCGCTGGTGTCGACGAGCTTCTGCTTGCCGGTGTAGAACGGGTGGCACTTGGAGCAGATTTCGACGGTGATGTTCTCGCGGGTGGAGCCGGTCTCAATCACGTTGCCGCAGGCGCAGCGGATCGTGGTCTTATAATACTTGGGATGGATGCCTTCCTTCATGTCTTTCACCTCAGTTCGAGCTGCCTTGAGTATGCTCTCGCATGGTTACAAGGCGCAACTGGTAGTATAGCACGGCGCGGCGAAAAGCGCAAGAGGAATTTGCAAATCCGGCGCGTTTTTTGCCCTTCGGCCGCGATATATGCGCCTTCGCCGCCGGAGAGCGCCTAAAAGCTCGCGTAAAACGTATACCAGCTCCCGCTTATGTGCCGGGTTTCGCCGTAGTTGTCGCCCCTGCCGTGCCAGATCCAGCCATCGCGGCTGGGGCCGAGAGGGACGTCCGTGTTCTGGAAGGCGGCGGGCTCGCCGTCCGCGGAGTAATAGACGCCGTGGTATGTGCCCGAGGGCGCGAGGCCGAAGCCGCCGGTGGTGAATTCGACGACGGCCTCGCCGCCCTCGCCCCAGACGCGGATGTCTTTCACGCCCGGCAGCTCAATTTCCGTCTCGCCCGAGGCGAGCAGCTCCGCCGCCGCCCGCTCGAAGAGCTCGCGGCTTTGCATGAAGCGCCGCGCGTCGAGCGTGTACGCCCCGTCCGGGCCGTTCGCCCAGACCAGGACGAGCAGAAGCGATATGACGAGCGCGGCGGCTGCCGCGAGCCAGAACCACGCGCGGCGGTATACAGGTCTTCTTTCGTTCACGGCGGCGCCTCACATGAAGAGCTCGGCGACATACAATTTGCCGCCCTGGCTTATCATATACAGCTTGTCGCGCTCGTCGGCGGGGCGCCGGCCCACGCGCCAGGAGAAGTCCGCGCCGAGGTCGGGCTGCTCGCCCTCGGGCACGCCGAGCTCATCCGCTATCTCGCTGAAGCGCTCGCCTATGTATTCGTCCGCGCCGGCGTTCAGGAGGGAGTCGAATTCCCCGTCCGGCTCCGGGTAGTCGTAGACCGCGTAGCGGTATCCGTCGCCGTGGAAGCTCGCGCCGCTGTCCGTGCGGTAGAGCTCCGTTATCCCCTCCGGCATGGCGAGGCCCCAGTTCGCCTCGTACACGCCCGCGCCCAGATAGCGCAGCGCCGACCATGCCGCCGGGCCGAATACCGCGAGCAGCAGGGCAAAAACGGCGCAGATTATGATAAGATTGCGCTGCCAGCGCTTCAGCTTCCTCATTCCTCCGCCTCCCCGGGCACGTATTCGAGTATGTCGCCCGGCTGGCAGTCGAGCGCCCTGCACAGCGCGTCGAGTGTCGTGAAGCGCACGGCCTTCGCCTTGCCGGTCTTGAGTATCGAGAGGTTCGCGAGCGTGACGCCGACGCGCTCGGAAAGCTCCGTGAGGCTCATCTTGCGCCTCGCGAGCATGACGTCGAGGTTAATCCTTATCATGGCAGGCACCTCAGACCGTCAGGTCGTTCTCGCTCTGCATGTCCGCGGCCTTGCGCGTGAGATGCGAGAGCGCCGCGCAGGCCACGCTCACCGCCGCGCCCACGGCGCAGAGGATAACGCCCAGAACAATCAGCGCGAAGTGCGCGAGGTGGAAGGCCATCAGCACGCAGCCTGCAGAGACGTAGAGCAGCGTGTCCGCCAGCGCGAGGACGCTGCACGCGCCGAGACGGCGCGCGTTGACGAGGGTGAAGCTCCTGTCCCGCCCGATGTCGCGCGCAATGAGCCACACGAGCACGAGGAAGGCGAGCACCGCCGCCGCGGTCAGCCAGAAGAATATGAGGCAGGGCCAATAGAGCCACGCGAGCTCCTCATACTCGTACAATATGGCCCGGCCAAGCATCGGCATGACCATGAACGAGAGGAAGAGTGTGCAGAGCATCCCAACCGCGCATATCACGCGCAGCCATACGGAAAGCGATTTCTGATTCAAAAAGAACACCGTCCTTTCGCCTCGAGTATAGCACAGCTCATATCGAATTGCAAGAATAATTTATTGAAAAACGATAAATTATTCTCCCCGACGCTTTTCGAGCGCGTTTGCGCGCCGGAGAGGGTAGGATGTAGTAAATTCAAAGGAAAGGAGCGGCAGCAATGCTTATAACGGCGGATTACAGCGCCGGACGGCTCACGATACACCTCGAGGGCGAGCTCGACCACCACAGCGCGCGCCGGGGCATGGCCGACATAGAACGGCTGCTCGACGAGTATATGCCGCGCGACGCGATACTGGACATGTCCGCGCTGACCTTCATGGACTCGGCGGGCATCGCGCTGATTCTCCGCACGGAGCGGCGGATGCGCCGCGCCGGAGGGCGCGCGAGCGTGGAAAACCCGGCGCAGCAGCCGCTGCGCGTGCTGGACGCGGCGGGCATAGACCGCATGATACCCGTCAGAGGAGGACTCAGGACATGAAGGCGGACAACTACATAAAAATCGAATTTCCAAGCCGCAGCGTGAACGAGGGCTTCGCGCGCGCCGCCGCGTCGGCCTTCGCCGCGCAGCTCGACCCCACGCTCGAGGAGCTGGGCGACATCAGGACGGCGGTCAGCGAGGCGGTGACGAACTGCATCGTCCACGCCTATCCGGAGAGCATAGGCAAAATAAGCCTGCGCCTTCGCATAATCGACGGCTGCACGCTTGAGATTTCGGTCAAGGACACGGGGCGCGGCATCGCCGACGTGGCGAAGGCGCGCGAGCCGCTTTTCACGACCGGCGGCGAGGAGCGCAGCGGCATGGGCTTCACGATAATGGAGAGCTTCATGGACAGGCTCACGGTGCGCTCAAAGCCCGGGCGCGGCACGACGGTGCTCATGCGCCGCGCCCTCAGCCGGCGCGGTGAGAGCCGTGATGACTGAGGAGGCCATAGCCTGCCTGCGCTCGGCCCGCTCCGGCGACCGCGAGGCCGCAGGCCGGCTCGTGAGCGAGAACTCCGGGCTTATCTGGAGCGTGGCGCGGCGCTATTTCGGCCGGGGCGTGGACTCGGACGACCTCTACCAGCTCGGCTGCCTGGGCTTCCTCAAGGCCATCGCTGGCTATGACGAGAGCTACGGCACGCAGTTTTCCACCTACGCGGTGCCGAAGATATCCGGCGAGATACGCCGCTTCCTGCGCGACGACGGCGCGGTCAAGGTCTCGCGCTCGCTCAAGGAGCGGGCGTCGATTATACGCGCGGCGCGTCAGACGCTCGAGCAGCGCCTGGGCCGGGAGCCCTATCTGAGCGAGCTCGCCGCCGAGACGGGCCTCGCCCCGGAGGACATAGCCGTGGCGGAGACCGCCGCCGCGCCGGCGGAGAGCCTCCAGCGCGAGACGGGCGAGGACGGCTTCACCCTCGAGCAGACCCTCGGCGAGGACGAGGCCGAGAGGATACTCGAGCGCGTCTCCCTGCGCGAGGCCGTCGCCGCGCTGCCGGAGCGGGAGCGGCAGGTCATCGCCCTGCGCTATTTCCGCGACATGACGCAGGACGCCGCCGCGCGCGTCATAGGCGTAAGCCAGGTGCAGGTCTCGCGCATAGAGCGCCGCGCGATAGCGAGGCTGCGCGAGCTGCTGGAATAAAAATCCGCCATTTTGCCCGGGCCCGCTTGAAGATTTCCGCGCGGCGGGGTATAATAAGGCGCCCGCGGAAGGCGGGCGTCTGGAGGCGGAGCATGAGCATACTTACGGATAAGCTGGCGGAGGACGTCGTCGCCGCCGTGAAGGAGGCGGGCGCGCTGCTCACAGAGCGAGGCGGCGTCCGGGAGATACGCGCCAAGAGGCCCACGGACTTCGTGACGAACGTGGATTTCGCCGTGCAGGAGCTTCTGCGCGCGCGGCTTTCCGCCCTCGCGGGCGAGGCGCAGTTCATGGGCGAGGAGCAGGACAACTCCGGCATAGACCCCGCGCGGCCGGTCTGGATACTCGACCCCGTCGACGGCACGACGAACCTTATACGCAATCTGCGGCACAGCGCCGTGTCCCTGGCCCTGGCGGAGGGCGGCCGCGTCGTCTTCGGCGCGGTGTATAACCCCTACGCGCCCGAGCTCTTCACCGCGCGGCTCGGCGGCGGGGCGTACCTGAACGGGCGGCGGATTTCGGTCAGCGGCGAGGGCCGGCTGGCGCGCAGCCTCGTCAGCGTGGGCACGGCCCCGGGGCGCAGGGAGTGGTCGGGCAGAGTCTTCGCCGAGATGCGCGCGCTCTATGACGGCGCGGTGGACGTGCGCCGCTCCGGCTGCGCGAGCCTCGACCTCTGCGACACGGCCTGCGGCCGGCTTGACGCCTACGTCGAGCGCTGGCTGATGCCCTGGGATTACGCCGCGGGCGCGCTTATAGCCGCCGAGGCCGGCGGCGCGGTCACAGACTGCGAGGGAGGGGAGCTGAAGCTCCTCGAAGCCGGCGGCCTCTGCGCCGGAACCCCGGCGGTGCACGCCGAGGTGCTGGAGCTCCTGAGGGGCTTATAAAATATGCGTGAAAAATCCCGCCGGTTTCCCGGCGGGATTTCAGGCTGTTGAAAAACGCGTCCGCTTATTCCGCGGCCCGGCGGGCGCGGAATTCTATGAGCTGCGCGGCGATGGATACGGCTATTTCGGCGGGAGTTTCGGCCTTTATGTCGAGGCCTATGGGCGTCGTTATCCGCTCGAAGTCCGCGTCGGTGAAGCCCTGGGCGCGGAGGATTTCGCGCACGGCCTTTATCTTCCCGCGCGAGCCTATGACGCCGATGTAGGCCGCGGGGCTGCGCAGGACCTGGGCCTGGACCGCGGTGTCGAAGGCGTGGCCGCGCGTCATGACGCAGACATAGTCCTCGGCGCTGATGTCGACAAAGTCGGCGACGCGCTCAAAATCTATGAGCTTTACCTCCTCGGCGGAGGGGAAGAGGGCCCTGTCCGCGAAATCCGGCCTGTCGTCAAGCGCGACGCAGCGGAAGCCCAGGTGCGAGAGCACCGGCACGAGCTCCTGCGCCACGTGCCCGCAGCCGAAGACGTAGACGCGGCCGGGCGAATTAATCTGCTCGGCGAAGAGGTCGCGCCCACCCTCCGTCACGCGGCGCGGGTGACGGGCGAGGCAGGGCCGCAGCCACTCCGGCGCTGAGCCCCTGTCCGCGAGGAAGAGCTCGCCGCCGCGCGCGAGGTCGCTCACGAGCCAGAAGCTCTCGCCGCGCTCGAAGCGCGCCTCGGCGTCGTCCGCGAGGGCTACGGCCCGCCCGTCGCCGCCGGGGATGAAGTGGAAGAACACGTTGACGGCCCCGCCGCAAATCATGCCGAGGTTCTGGACGTCGTCCTTCGTGAGGGTGAAGGCGTGCCCGCGGCTCTGCCGCTCGCGCAGGACGTCCTGCGCGATATGCTCGGAGCGGTACTCCACCGCGCCGCCGCCTATCGTGCCGTAGAGCCGGCCGTCCCGGCCGACGAGCATGCGCGCCCCGGCCCCGCGCGGGGTGGCCCCGCTGGAGGCCACGACGGTGACGAGGACGAGGTCTTCGCCGGCGCTCAAACGCTCGCCCATGAGCTTGAGCAATTTCCTCATATTGAAACTCCTTTTTCTTCAAAGTATTTCACAAGCCGCTTCGCCGCGGCGAAGCGGCGCTCATGCGCCTTCCTCTGCTCGGGCGCGCGGCACTTCTCAGCGCTGGCCGCGAAGCGCTCCTCAAGCGTGCAGGGCCGCTCGCCCATGACCAGCTTGTCCGCGAGGCAGACTATGCCCGCGGCGTCGAGCCTGTCGCCCGGGTGGTCGTGGTGGGCGCGGATAAGCTCCGCCGTCTCCGGATAGCCCAGCCCGGCGAGCCAGTCCGCGCCGAGCTCGGGGTGCCGCGGGCGACCGCGGGCGATGTCGTGCAGGAGGGCCGCCGCGCGTATGGACCCCGGGTCCATATGCGCCGCGCGGGCGAGGTGCTCCGCCCTGTCCGCGGCCGCGGCGCAGTGCCGCACGGCGCGCTCCGGCGTGCCCGCCGCGCGCAGAAGCGCGAGGCAGACGCCGTCCGTGAGCTTGGGCCGGGGCAGGACGCCGGGCTCCGCGGCCTCGAGCGCGCCGCCGTCCGGCGCGCCGAGGCGGACGTAGGAGCCGTAGGGTATCTTGACGCCCGGCAGGCCCAGGCTCTCGAGATAGAGCCCTATGACGCCCGCGTGGCTGACCGCCGCCGCGCCGCGCGGCGTCTCGCGCAGTATCGCCTCCAGCGCGGCGGAAAAGCGCGCGAGGGCGGCAGAGTCCGGCTCCGCGCCCGGCATGGGCAGGGAGGGATCCTCGCCCCGCGCGGCGTAGAGCTCCGGCCAGCGGGAGCGTATTTCGTCAAAGCGAAGCCCGTCCCAGGCCCCGGCAAAGCGCTCCGTAAGTCCGGGCAGTATCTTCGCCTCGCCCATGGGCCGCGCCGTCTCCCGCGCGCGGACGAGCGGGCTTGAGTACAGCGCCGCCGGGCGCAGGCTGACGCCGAGCAGCGCGGCCTGAAGCCGCCCGAGCGTGTCCAGGGGCAGGTCGGTGCGGCCGAGGCACATGCGCTTCCCCTCCGGGAACTCCGGCCTCCCGTGCCGGATAAGCAGGAGCTCTCTCACAGCAGGTCGGGGAAGCACTCGGCAAAAATCGCCTCGGCGGCCTCGCGCACGCGGCGGCTGTACTGCTCATAGGCGCGAAGCAGCTCGCGTCCGCGCTCCGTCAGCTGGCTGCGCCCGCCCTTCGCGCCGCCCTGCGTGCGGACGACGACGGGATAGCCCAGCTCGCTTTCGAGCAGGTTTATGGCGTTCCAGCCCGAGCTGTACGAGAGCTGCATACGCGAGCAGGCCATGCGCACGGAGTGCGTCTCGTCCGTCAGGGAGAGGAGCATGGCCACGCGCGAGTCGAGGAATTTCCGCTCCCTCGCGACGCTCAGCTCGAGCACGGGGCGCACGAGCTGGCTGTTGTGCATCTCCACCAGCCCGGCGTAGTCCGCGGGCGTGTCCGCGTCGAGCAGGACGCCGCGGTCGCTGACCTCGACGCGCTCCATGGGCAGGCCGCAGCGCGAGAGCGCGCCCTGCAGGCCGCCCTCGCCCGAGTCGGTGAGCACCCGCTCTATGACGCGCGAGGACATGAGTATCGGGTGCCCCGTCCGGCCCTCGCAGACCGGGCAGGCGAGCTCCGCGCCGCTTTTGAGCAGCGCCTCGACCGTGGAGCTCGTGAAGAGCGGGATGTCCACGGGCGTGAAGAGGACGCGCTCGCACTTGTCCTTCAAATAGCGCAGGCCAATCAGGGCGGAGTCGAACATCTGCGTCGTGCCGTAGGCCTCGTTGCGCAAAAAGACCACGCCGCTGCGCGCGAGGTGCCACTCAAGCTCCTCGGCCTTGTACCCGGTGACGACGACGATGCGCCGCGCGCCAGCCTGCCGCAGCGTTGCCACCACCCGCTGGGCGATGGAAATGGAGCCTATGTTGAGCATAGGCTTGAAGTCACCCATCCGCGACGACATGCCCGCCGCGGCTATGACGGCCCCGATCTCCACACGACACGCCTCCTTACCGTACTTGGCTGAATTATAGCACGCGAAAAACGAGTTGTAAAGAAAAACAACTCGTTTTTTATTACAACTTGCAAGTGGAAATAATTTGACGCCGGCTGTTAGAAATAGTACAATCTAACCAGTAAAAGTGTAAAAGCGCGCGCTGCGCCGCCGGGAGGGCGGGCAGGGCGCTCAGACTCAGTGTCCGGAGTGGCCGCCGCAGGGGTCGGCGTCCGGGCCGCCGCCGGTGAGGTCGCGTATTTTGCCGAGGCCGAAGCCGGAGTAGAACACCAGCTCGGAGGGGTTGCCGTGGCTGTCCTCGGCGATGAGGCGCAGGCCATTGGCGGTCTCGACATAGTCTATGGGCAGCGTCCGGCGCACGGTGACGCCCGTGGCGGCGTCGGTCACCTCGACGGTGACGGAGGAGGCGCGGATTTCCTTGAGCTTGCTGTTTTCCATGCTGCTTCTCCTTTCCCAAAAGGGTACGTGTCCAATATATCACAATCTTTTTTCAATTTAAAGGGGTAATTTGGCGCGTTGAGCGCTTTTGTTCATTTAAAAACCATTTCCATACAAAAAGGAGGCAACGACATGTACAAGAAGGTACTGATTATCAACGGGGTTGAGCGCACGCTTGTCCTCAAGGGTGACGAGAGCCTTGCCACCGTACTGCGCGAGCGCCTGCTGCTGACCGGCTGCAAAATAGGCTGCGGCCAGGGCCACTGCGGCGCCTGCAACGTCATAGTCGACGGCAAGGTCACCCGCTCGTGCATCACCAAGGCCCTCAAGCTGCGCGACTACGCTGAAATCACCACCGTCGAGGGCATCGGCACGGTCAACAACCTGCACCCGAT
Source organism: Candidatus Scatomorpha merdipullorum (assembly GCA_018716795.1). Lineage (GTDB taxonomy): Bacteria > Bacillota > Clostridia > Oscillospirales > Oscillospiraceae > Scatomorpha > Scatomorpha merdipullorum. The sequence continues at coordinate 13,709 of DVJK01000065.1, forward strand.
CCAGGTCGCGTGGATGGCCTACGGCTGCGCTCAGTGCGGCTTCTGCTCCCCGGGCTTCATAGTGAGCGCGAAGGTGCTGCTCGAGCAGAACCCGAACCCCACCCGCGAGGAGGTTCGCGACTGGTTCGACAAGAACCGCAACCTCTGCCGCTGCACGGGC
>DVJK01000066.1 GCA_018716795.1 Candidatus Scatomorpha merdipullorum
GCCGAGCTGGGGATTACGCCGGACGAGGTGCGCGCCGAGCTCGCGGGCCGGCACGTCATAGATCACAAGGTCAAGCAGGAGAAAATGACCTGACAGGGGTGTTTTCGCGCTCATTTTGAGCTTGTTTTTCACGTGTTTTTCACGCTTTTGAACGAGTTTTGAGCGTGTTTTTCACGAAAATAACGCCTTTTGAGCAGTTTTTTTCAGGCGCTCAAAAGGCGTTTTTTCGCGTTATTTTCACGGATTCACGCGATTTTAGCAGTTTACATAAAATAGTTACATAACTATTGCACTGCCTTGAACTGCCGGCCGGTATGGTCAATCTCGTATTCACCGCTCAGAAGCAGTTCGCCTATCGGCACAATGGTATAGCCGTCGGCGAGGAGGGCTTCGATTATCCCGGGCAGGGCCTCCGGCGTGTGCTCGGCGGCGTTGTGGAAGAGGACGATGCTGCCAGGCTTGACGCCCTCGGTGACGCGGCGGCTTATCTCCGAGGCATCCAGCCCCTTCCAGTCAAGGCTGTCGACATCCCACTGCACCGCCGTCACGCCTAGGGCGTTTACCGTGTCAATGACGCGGTCGTCATACTCGCCGTAGGGGCAGCGGAAGAGCGTTGGGCGAGTCCCCGTCAGAGCCTCTATCTTATCCGAGCAGGCGTTTACTTCCGCTGCGATTTCGTCGGGGGAGAGCTTCGCCATGTGCGGATGGGTGTCCGAGTGGTTCATGACCTCCATGCCCGCGTCTGCAAGCTGTTTCACACTCTCCGGATATTTATCCACCCATTCGCCCACGAGGAAGAAGGTCGCCTTTACGTTATAGCTGTCCAAAATTTTGATAAGCTCCTCCGTGTCCTCGTTGCCCCAGGCCGCGTCGAAGCTGAGAGAAACGTATTTCCCGTCGCGCTCGACGCTGTAAACCGGGAGGCTCCTTTTCGCGGCGGAGGCCCCGACGACCGCCGGCGCGTTCACCACGGTGAGAATCAGCGCGACGGCCAGCACAAAAGTTATACCGCTTAAAATTGCGCGTTTTCGTTCGAAAAATGGCGAAATACGCCGCCAAAGCTGCTTCAAGCTACCACCTCCACTGCAAATTATGCGTCGCGGCGCCCGGCTATGCCCGGGCTCGTCACAATTTAAACACTTGCACAGTGAAGCGGCAGGGTATATAATCAAAGTATCAGAAAAAGGAGGGAGACCATGATATTTTCTTCCAAGATAGAGCGCTGCGAGCTCTCGCCCATGCGCAAATACGCGCCCTTCGCCGACGCCGCCAAGGCGAGGGGGATGCACATCTACCCGCTCAACATAGGCCAGCCCGATATCGCCACGCCGAGCGTCTTCTTCGAGGCCGTGCGGAATTTCAGCGCGCCCGTCCTTGAATACGCTCCCTCCGGCGGCGTCGCTGAGTATCTCGACGCGGTCTGCGCCTACTACAACCGGCTCGGGCACACCGACCTTACGGATGCCAACATCCTCGCCTCCAACGGCGGCAGCGAGGCGCTGTGGATGACCATGAGCACCATCCTTGACGACGGCGACGAAATCCTCGTGCCGGAGCCGTACTATCCGAACTATTCCACCTTCATAACCCTCGCCGGAGGCAAGGTCCGGCCCATCCCGACCACGCCGGAGGAGGGCTATCACTACGCCGACCGCGAGAAGATTGAGCCGCTTATCAACGAGCACACCCGCGCCATAATGTTCACGAACCCCGGCAACCCCACGGGCAACGTCCTCACTCGCGCGGAGATGAAGATGCTCGCCGGGCTGGCGCACGACCACGGCCTGTTCCTCATCTCCGACGAGGTCTACCGCGAGTTCTCCTACGACGGCGAGCAGATGGCGAGCATGCTGGAGTTCCCGGAGGCCGCCGAGAACGTCATCGTCATCGACTCCGTGTCCAAGCGCTTCTCCGCCTGCGGCGCGCGCATCGGCGCGGTCATCTCCCGCAATAAGGAGTTCCTGAGCGAGGCGATGAAGGTCTGCCAGGGCCGCCTGTGCTGCCCGACGCTCGACCAGGTGGGCGCCGCCGCGCTCTACAACGAGGGGCCCGAATACTTCGCCGCGGTCAAGGAGGAATACCGCCGCCGCCGCGACACGGCCTACGAAATGCTCATGCAAATCCCCGGCGTCGTCTGCCGCAAGCCCGAGGGCGCGTTCTACCTCATGGCGAAGCTGCCCGTCGACTCGACGGACAAGTTCCAGATGTGGCTGCTTGAGGAGTTCTCGGCCAGCGGCGACACGGTCATGATAACCCCGGGCGAGGGCTTCTACACGACGCCCGGCAAGGGCATAGACGAGGCCCGACTGGCCTATGTCATCGAGCACGACGACCTTGTCCGCGCCATGCGCGTCCTAGCCGAGGGCATAGAGGCGTACAACAATCGGTAACCTGAGAGCTTGACCGGCCGCGTTCCCGGCCGGAGATGGGAGTTGTGCCCGGGAATTTTGCAAATTCCCGGGCATTGTTGAATCCATGCGTGAATGGACTGCGAGGTGTGCATGAGAGAAAGGGCGATATTCCTCATATTGGCGTCGGCGCTGCTGCTCGGAGCCTTCGCGCTGGCGAGTCCTCCCGCAGAGGAGGGGCCGGTGACGCTGGCCGTGGCGACGGACCTGCACTACATCTCTCCGCGGCTCACCGACGGCGGAGAGGCCTTCCTGAGCGTGGTCGAGAACGCCGACGGCAAGGCCATGCCGCGCATAGACGAGCTCGTGCGCGCCTTCGCCGCGGAGATGGCCGCCTCGGGCCCCGACGCGCTCATAATCACCGGCGACCTGAGCTTCAACGGGGCGCGGCTCAGCCACGAGGACCTGGCCGAAATCCTCGCGGGGATAGAGGAGGCCGGGGTGCCGGTTTACGTTATCCCGGGAAATCACGACCTGGACAGCTCGCAGGCGGCCCGCTTCGAGGGGGATACGGTGACGCTTGTCGAGAGCGTCGGCGCGGCGGAGTTCCGGGAAATCTACCGGGACTTCGGCTTTGACGAGGCGCTGAGCGAGGATTCGGCCTCGCTGAGCTACACGGCGCGCATAGCGCCGGGCCTCCGGCTTTTGTGCGTCGACGTAAACGGCTCCCGGACGCCGGGCTGGGTCTCGGACGAGACGCTTGAGTGGGCGGAGGCGCAGCTCGCCGAGGCGCGCTCGGCAGGGGAGAGGGTGCTGGCGGTCAGCCACCAGAACCTTTATATGCACAACCCCATGTTCCTCAGCGGCTATGTGATAAGCAACTCGGCGCAGCTGGAGGAGCTGTACTTGGAGTACGGCGTCCTGGCCAATCTGAGCGGGCACATCCACCTTCAGCACACGAGGGCCGGCCGCCTGCCGGAGCTGGTGACCTCGTCTCTGGCCGTGAGCCCGAATCAGTACGGCCTGCTCACGGTGGACGCCGACGGCTGCAGCTATGAGACCGAAAGCGTCGGGGCCGGCGGGGATTTCGCCGCTTGGTCGGCGGAGTTTTTCCGCGAGACGGCGATTAATCAGGCGCTCGAGCAGCTGGGCGATACGCCGGAGGCCGCGAGGCTTGCGGAGTTTTACGCCGAGGTAAACGCCCTATACTTTGCCGGGCGCTGCGACCTCATCGCCTGGGACGAGGAGCTGCTTGCGGCCTGGACCGAGCGCGCGTTTTTCATCCCCATGTATTTCGAGAGCATACGCGAAGCGGCCCCCGAGGACTATACGCGCCTTGAGTGGAGCCACGAATAGGGAAAGGGCCGCCCGGAGGGGCGGCCCTTGATTTTCCGCTTTCATTTGCCCACGCAGAAGCGCGAGAAGATACGCTCCGTGACGTCGTCCGCGACGCTTCGGCCGTTCAGCTCGCCGAGCGCGGAGAGCGCGGCCTCGGCCTCGGTGAGGACGGCGTCGGGTGTGACGCCCTCGCGCATCGCGGCGAGCAGCTCCCGCAGGGAGGCGAGCGCGCGCCCGACCGCTTCGGCCTGGCGGGAATTTGTCAGCAGCTCGCCGGAGGGCGTCTCCGGCTGCGGATAGAGCCTGCACATGGTCTCCGCAAGCCGCTCGAGCCCCGCGCCGGTTTTCGCGCTCAGGGGTACGACGGCGGCAAAATACCCGGGCAGCGCGCCCTTGTCCAGTTTCTGCGGGAGGTCGCACTTGTTTATCACCGCGACGGCGCGTTTGGCGCGGCCGGCCACGGCCAGCGTCTCGTCGTCCGCGTCGCCAAGCGGCTCCGAGCCGTCGAAGACGGCCAGCACGAGGTCCGAGTTCTCCGCCGCGGCCAGGGCCCGGCGGACGCCCAGCCGCTCAACCTCGCCGTCCGCCGAGCGAAGCCCCGCCGTGTCCGTCAGGCGCAGGAGCACGCCGCCGAGGAGCAGCTTTTCCTCAATCGTATCCCGCGTCGTGCCGGGTATGTCCGTGACTATCGCCCGCTCCCAGCCGAGCAGGGCGTTCATGAGCGAGCTCTTGCCCACGTTGGGCCGGCCGGCGAGCGCGGCGCGAAGGCCTTCGCGCAGGACGCGCCCGCGTTCAAAGCTCGCCAGCAGCGCCTCAAGCTCCGAGACCGCGCCTTCGAGGCGCGAGGCGTAATCCGCGAGCTCAAAGGGCTCGATGTCCTCGTCGGGATAGTCGAGCGCGGCGGCGAAGTGCGCGAGGATGTCCGTCAAAAGCGCGTACACCGCGTCGGTGCGCCGCGTGACCGCGCCCGCGAGCTGGCCGGCGGCGTTCTCCGCCGCGGCGGCGGTCTCGGCCTCTATGACGTCTATGACGGCCTCGGCCTGCGTCAGGTCCATGCGTCCGTTCAGAAAGGCGCGCTTTGTGAATTCGCCCGGTCCGGCCTGCCTCGCGCCGAGGTCAAAGAGCCGCCGGAGCGCCGCCGCGAGCACGACGGGCGAGCCGTGGCACTGCAGTTCCGCCGTGTCCTCGCCGGTGTAGGAGCGCGGGGCGCGGCTCACGGTGCAGAGGCAGTAGTCGAGCGCGCGCCCGTCCGCGGCCAGGAGCGCGCCGTAGACGAGCTGCCTGTCGCCGTGGGCGCTCATCGCCCTGCCGTCCGCAGGGCGGAAGAC
>DVJK01000067.1 GCA_018716795.1 Candidatus Scatomorpha merdipullorum
CAAGGCCGACGTCCAGGGCAGCGCCGAGGCCGTCAAGGCCTCGCTCGAGAAGCTCACGAACGAGGAGGTCCGCGTCAAGGTCATACACTCCGGCGTCGGCGCGATAAACGAGAGCGACGTCATGCTTGCCGCGACCAGCAACGCACTCATAGTCGGCTTCAACGTGCGCCCCGACGGCGCCGCCCGCGACTACGCCGCGCGCGCCAACGTCGAGATACGCACCTACCGCGTCATCTACGACTGCCTCAACGAGATTGAGGCTGCCATGAAGGGCATGCTCGCGCCGAAGTTCGCCGAGGAGGTTATCGGCCACATCGAGATACGCCAGCTCTACAAGGTCAGCAAGGTCGGCACCGTCTGCGGCTGCTATGTCCAGGACGGCAAGGTGCAGCGCGGCTGCTCCGTGCGCGTCGTGCGCGACGGCATCGTCATATTCGAGGGCGAGATGGCCTCTCTCCGCCGCTTCAAGGACGACGTCAAGGAGGTCGCCTCCGGCTACGAGTGCGGCATCCAGATAGAGAAGTTCAACGACGAGCGCGTCGGCGACATCATCGAGGCCTTCGTCATGAAGCAGATAGAGGCGTAATTGGCCGAAATGGCGCAGGGAGGTGCGCGGCGTGACGAACGAAGACATTGCGGCGATGCTTATCTGCCTTGTCATAGCATTCCCGCTCATCATAATCTCCGTCGTGCTCATGACCGGGCGCGGAAGCGACTTCGTCGCCGGGCTCAACACCATGAGCCGCGCCGAGCGGGAGAAGTACGACGAGAAGGCGGTATGCAAATGCGTCGGCCGCTTCACGCTGCCCGTGGGCCTCATGATGCCCTTCCTCACGCTCAGCTTCGCGTTCACGCTTGTCTTCCTCGCCTACACATTAATTGGCGCGGTAGTAGTGATAATAAGGCTCAACAAGAGCGAAAAGTTCAGGCGCTGAACGCTTTCATTACACTTTAAGAGGTAATTTTATGGCAAATTCCACGCGGATTGGCCGCATAAACGACGATATCCAGCTCGCGCTCAGCTCCCTGCTGCGCTCGGTCAAGGACCCGCGGGTGCAGCAGGGGATGATAAGCGTCACCCGCGTCGAGACGACGGGAGACCTGCGCTACGCTAAGGTCTGGCTCAGCGTGCTCGGCGAGCTGAATGAAAAGGAGTTCAGGCGCGGGCTCAAGAGCTGCGCGCCCTGGCTGCGGCGCGAGCTCGGCTCTTCGCTGAGCCTGCGCTATACGCCCGAGCTGGTCTTTGAAATAGACCACTCGATAGAGTACGGCGCGAAGATAAGCCGCATGATAGAGGAAATCGAGGAAAAAGATGAGCAGAATGCTGACAGCGAGTGAGTGCGCCGCCTGGCTGCTCGCCCACGACGACTATCTTATAATCAGCCACCGGCGCCCGGACGGGGATACCCTCGGTTCGGGCGCGGCATTGTGCAGCGCGCTCCGGCGCGCGGGTAGGCGGGCCCGGTGCTTCGATAACCCCGAGACCATAAGCCTCCACCGGCCCTTTGTCGAGCCCTATGTTTCCGGCGACGGCGGGGCCTATGAGACCCTCGTCACCGTCGACGTGGCGAGCGAGGGCCTTTTCCCGGACGGCGTGACCGGGCCGGTGCCCCTCGCCATCGACCATCACCCCTCCAACAGCGGCTTTGCGGAAAACCTCTGCCTCGCCGCCGGGTACTCAAGCTGCGGCGAGCTGGTGCTGGAGATTATCAGGGCTCTCTGCGGCTCCGTGACGAAGGAGGAGGCCAACCTGCTGTACTTCGCCGTAACGACGGACACGGGCTGCTTCCAGTACATGAACACCGACGCGCACACGCTCAGGAGCGCGGCGGAGCTCATAGACTGCGGCGCGGAGAGCGGGAAGCTCACCTTCATGCTCTTCCGCACGATGAGCCGCGCTCGCATGGCCCTCGAGGGCGCGATGCTCTCCAATATGCGCTTTTGCCGCGGCGGGAAGGTCACGGCCAACCTCGTGACGCTCAAAATGCTCGCCGAATGCGGCGCGAGCGAGGACGACTGCGACGACCTCGCCGGCCTGGCCGGAAAGGCTGAGGGCTGCATGATAAGCCTCACCATACGCGAGGTCGCCGAGGGCGAGAGCAAGGTCTCCGCCCGCTGCAAGCCGGGCATAAACGTCAGCGACATCTGCGCCGTATACGGCGGAGGCGGTCACGCCATGGCCGCGGGCGTCACGCTCAAATGCCCGCCCGAGGAGGCGCTGGAGAAAATGCTCCGCGCCATAGACGAGAAATATCCCGAGCTGTGAGCGGCATACTTATAGTCGACAAGCCCGCGGGCTGGACAAGCCACGACGTCGTGGGGAAGACCCGCGGCCTCGCGCACACCCGCCGCGTCGGCCACGCCGGAACGCTCGACCCCATGGCGACGGGCGTGCTCGTCGTCCTCGTGGGCCGCGCCACCCGCGCCGCCGAATTCGCCGAGGCGCAGGTCAAGGGCTATTCCGCGCGGATACGCTTCGGCATGACCACCGACACGCTGGATACGGAGGGGAAGGTCCTCAGCGAGGGAGGGCGCAGGCCGTCGCTGGACGAAATCCTCGCCGTCCTGCCGCGCTTCACGGGCAAAATCGAGCAGATCCCGCCCATGTATTCCGCGATAAAGCTCGGCGGCCGCAAGCTCTATGAGATTGCCCGCGCCGGCGGAGAGGTAGAGCGGAAGCCGAGAGAGGTTTACATAAGTAAGCTAAGCTGCTCCGGCCCGCTCCCCGACGGGGATTATGAGCTGGACGTCGAGTGCTCCAAGGGCACCTACATCCGCTCGCTCTGCGCGGATATAGGCGAGGCGCTCGGCTGCGGGGCCTGCATGAGCGCGCTGCGCCGGACCTATTCCGGCGCCTTCCGCGTTGAGGACGCGCTGACGCTTGAGGAGATAGAGGCGCGCGGCGCGGAGAACTGCCTGCTGCCCGTGGACGCGCTCTTTTCCGAGCTGCCGGAGCTGCGCCTTGCCGGCGCGAGGGAGGAGCGGGCCGTCCGGAACGGCTCCGCCGCGCCCTGCCGGGCCGCGGAGGGGAGATACCGGGTATACTCCGAAAGCGGCGAATTCCTGATGCTCGGCGCGGTAAAAGACGGCGTTTTGCGAACGATTAAAAGCTTTTTTGAGGTTTGATAGTTATGCCTGAGATAAAGAGAGTTATAGCCCTGGGTTTCTTTGACGGGGTGCATCTGGGCCACGCGGCGCTCATGGAGATGACGCGCCGCCGCGCGCTTGAGCGGGGCGTGAGCCCGGCCGTGCTGACCTTCGACACGCATCCGGACACGCTGGTCAAGGGCGTGGAGGTGCCGCTTATAAACTCGCCGGAGGGCCGCGCGGAGATAATCCGCCGCGTCTACGGGATTGAGAGCGTGATATTCATCCACTTCAACCGCGCCGTGATGCAGATGCCCTGGGAGGACTTCCTGCGCTCGCTGGTGGACGAGCTGCACGCGGAGCACGTCGTGGTGGGCTATGACTTCTCCTGCGGCTACCGCGGCGAGGGCCGGGCCGTCAAGATAGCCGGCTGGTGCTCGAGCCATGGGCTGGGCTGCGATATAATCGACGCCGTGAAGCTCGACGGCGCGGTCGTCAGCTCGACGCGGATTCGCGCGCTGATAGCCGAGGGCGACATGGAGGAGGCCAACCGCCTGCTGGGCCACCCGCACTGCCTGGTGGATACGGTGCACTACGGCTTCCAGCTCGGCTGCCGGCTGGGCACGCCGACCATCAACATGCGCTTCGCCGAGGGCGTGCTTGTGCCGCGGCACGGCGTGTATGCGGCGAAGGTCTTTCTCGATAACGGCGAGGAGCGCATGGCCGTGACGAATATCGGCGTGCGCCCGACGGTCTCGGGCAGCGACCGCGTGAGCGTGGAGAGCTATATCCTCGACTTCGATGGCGACCTCTACGACCACACCGTGCGCGTCGAGTTCCACCGCTTCATCCGCGACGAGAAAAAGTTCGCCGGCGTGGAAGAGCTCCGCGCCCAAATCCTCCGCGACGCCCAAACCACCCGCGAATACTTCGCATAAAACAAACGGGAGGCCCAGCCTCCCGTTTTGCGCACAAACAACAAATCCGAAGCCTATGGCTTCGGATTTGAAAGGAAGAACGGAACAACTCTCTCCCCCCAAACAACAAATCCGAAGCCTTCGGCTTCGGGTTTGAAAGAAGGAACGGATGTAACGGAGTGGATGACGTCCTTTTTTGCTTCGCAAAAAAGACGTCGGAACGGAGTGAAATCCGTTCCGACGTGG
>DVJK01000068.1 GCA_018716795.1 Candidatus Scatomorpha merdipullorum
CACCCTCAGCGCGGAGAACGGCTGGCGGCACACCTGGGAGGGCCTCGACGCCGCGCACGGCTGGCAGGTCGTTGAACAGACGGTGCCCGAGGGCTATACGGTCAGCATAAGCCGGGAGGGGATAACCTTCGTCATAACCAACACGCTCAAGCCCTCCGAGGAGCCGGAGCCGACGCCGGCTCGGACGCCCGGCACGCCGACAACGCCGGGTGAAAACCTGCCGCAGACGGGCGTCCTCTGGTGGCCGGTGCCGCTGCTGGCCGTTCTCGGCGCGCTGCTGCTCCTGCTCGGTTGGGGCCTCCGGAGGCGCGATGAGCGGTAAGAGAAGGGCGGGAGGCCTCGCAATGGGCGCAGGCGCGTTCCTGCTCGCGGCGGCGCTGGCGCTGACGGCCTTCAACCTCTGGGACGGCCGCCGGGCGGGCGAGGCCGCGCAGGCCGTCCTCGCCGAGATGCCGGAGCGCACGCCCCGGCCCTCGCCGGAGCCGGGCGAGGCGCTTGAAATCCCGGACTACGTCCTGAACCCGGACATGGAGATGCCCACGGTGGAAATAGACGGCTATGAGTACATTGGCGTCCTCTCGATTCCCTCGCTGGGCCTCGAGCTGCCGGTCATGAGCGGCTGGAGCTATCCCGCGCTGCGCGTCGCGCCCTGCCGCTACCTCGGCTCGGCTTACTCCGGCGGCTTCGTCATCATGGCGCACAACTACGCGCGGCACTTCGGCGCGATAGGCACGCTCGCGCCCGGCGAGGGCGTGAGCTTCACGGACACGGACGGGAACGTATTTGAATACTCGGTCGCGGAGACGCAGATACTCCAGCCCGCAGCCGTCGACGAGATGAGCTCCGGCGGCTGGGATTTGAAGCTCTTCACCTGCACTCCCGGCGGCCGCACAAGGGTCACGGTCCGCTGCGAAGCGGCCCCGTGACGGTTTTTCCCCGGCCCCTCCCTGAAAGGAATATTTTCCAACGGAAAGCCCCGGACGGCAGTCCGGGGCTTTCCGTGCGGTGCGCTTGCAAGCTCGAGCAGAAGCTGTTACAATATAAACAGCACCGGAAGGAGGGAAGGGCATGTCCGTTTATCGCGTCGCGGTCTGCGAGGACGAGGCCGGGGCCGGCGAGCAGCTGGCCGAGCTGTGCCGGGATATCTTTGAGACCTGGGGAGTGGAGGCCGAGCTGAGCCTTTTCCCCACAGCCGACGGGCTGGACGCCGCCTGGGAGGGCTTTGAGCTCTACCTGCTGGACATACAGATGGAGGGCACCGACGGCCTCGAGCTCGCGCGCCGGCTCTATGAGCGCGGGGTGCGCGACAGGGTCGTCTTCATAACGGGCAGCGCGGAGTACGCCCTGGCCGGGTACAGCGTCCATCCCCTGGACTATCTGCTCAAGCCCGTGGACAGGGAGGCGCTGGAGCAGGCGCTGCGCCGGGCCTGGGAGCGGCGCCGGCCGCGCACGCTGCTCTTCCGCACGGGTGGGAGGACGGCGGCCGTGCCCGCGGAGGAGGTGCGTTATCTCGAAAGCCGCAACCACGCCGTGACCGTCCACCTCTCCGGCTCCGAGCTGCCCCTCGCCACCTCACTCATGGAGGCGGAGCGGCACACGCCCTCCGAGGACTTCGCCCGCTGCCACAAGAGCTATCTGGTCAACCTCGCCTGGGTGGCCGAGATGGGCCGGAGCGAGCTGCGATTGCGCGACGGGGAGCGCCTCCCCGTCAGCCGCGCCTTTTACGCGCCCTTCCAGAGCGCCCTCGTCCGCTACCTGAACCGATAAAAAAGCCCGGGATTTTCCCGGGCTTTTAGCCTTCCGAAAAGGCCTCGACGGCCTTTTCGGAAGTCAGGGTCTCCCGCCCTTCGGGCGATGAGGACCGGCGCTCCGCTGCGCGCAAAGAAATCTGCCAGTGTGCGCACTGGCAGATTTTTCACACTCCGCTCCGCGAGAAGTATTTTCGGCGGCGTACACGCCGCCGCCGAAAATGAATTTCAACCCCGTTCGCCGCAAAGCGGCGAAGCTTAAGCGAGGCTTTTTCAGCTCTGTTCGTGCTTTATCCTCGCGTGGATGGGTATGTACTTCGTTATGAGCCTGCGGAAGTCGTTCAGCTCGCCCTCGATGAGGTCGTGCTTCTGGAGGATGGTGACCAGAGGGCCGTATATCAGCATGAAGAGGTCGTCGGTCTCCATCCAGCACTGGAATTCCTTGTATGGGATGAAGCTGCGCTGGGAGCGCATGCCCACGTCGGAGAAGACGAGGCGTATGTCGTCCTCGGCGAGGAACTTGTCCTTGCCGTCGAGCAGCTTGGCCGCGTCGCGCTCATAGGGATTGCCGCGGCGGCTGCTTATGACGCCGTAGACGCCGGCGGCCAGGAGCAGGACGCCCAGGGCGAGGAAGAAGACGAAGTTCCCGAGCGCCACGCCGCCTATGAGGAAGGCCGTACCGAGCACGAGCGAGACCGAGCTCACGACAAGCGTTATCTTCGAGCTGCGGCGGTGGAAGCCGCCGTAGCCCCGGCGGCCCGTGTCCTCGACGGCGTTGGCGCGCGTCTTTTTGCTCGCGTGCTTGAGCCGGGCCACGAGCTCGCTCCGCCGCTCGAGGGCGGAGGCCACCTGCGGCTTGAGCTTCTCAATGTCGTAGGCGCTCAGCCGGAACACGAATTTCATATCCGCAAACTCGCTCATTGCGCCATCTCCGCGGGTTCTATCAGTATGACGTTGTCCGTGAGGTCCACGCTCTTGAGCGTGCCGGGCACGACCTTGCGCGCGCCGAGCATGTCCGTGAGCGTCACCGTGCCGTCCTCGACGGAGATGCCGGAGACATAGTGCATGAGCGGCCTGCGCTCGCCGCCGATGAGTTCAAAAGCGTCCGAAAGGCACATGATTGTTTATTCCCCTTTCACCAGACGGAGGGCCTCCTCCAGTTTGTCGTTGCAGTGTCCGAAGTAGTGCACCGCGTCGCCGACGAGGTTTGCGGCCTCGTGCCGGCCCTGGTTCTCAAGGGCGTGGGCGATGTTGTGCAGCTCCTCGGCGTGGGAGCGGTTGTGCTCGAGCATATAGTTCATAAGCGCCAGCGTCTGCTCCTCGCTGAGCTCGGGCGCCCCGGCGTGGCTGTGCTCATGGTGGCAGGCGTGCTCATGCGCGTGCTCGTGACCGGAGTGGTCGAAGTGCAAAAGCGTTCTCTGCTTCATGCTATCCCTCCTTTTTGGCTATTATAGCGCGTTTCCCGCGGCAAATCAAGCGCCGGAGAGGGGAGGGGGGAAATAAGTGCTTCAGGAATTTGAAATAAGGCACAAATTTATTCTCTGCCAGGGCGTTTCCTCCTTGCAAATTGACTTAAAATATGCTAACATTTTGGCAAGCGTTCAGATACCCTGTTCAATATGAGGAAGACAGCTTATGAATGACAGCAAAGCCAAAATAATCGCGCTGGCCGGCAAGGGCGGCGTCGGAAAGACCTCGCTCGCCGCGACAATCGTCCGCGTGCTGACGGAGGACCGGCCGGGAAGCCGCGTCCTCGCCATAGACGCCGATCCCGCCGTGGGCCTCTCGACGGCCCTGGGCGTCACGGTGACGAGCACGCTTGACGACATCCGCCGCGCCGTGGTCAAAAGCGCCGAGGACGGCCGCCCGCGCGAGGCGATTGAAATGCTCAACGAGTCGCGCTTCCGTATCTTCGACGCGATGGTGGAGACGAAGGGCTTCTCCTTCCTCGCCATCGGCCGGCCGGAGAACGAGGGCTGCTTCTGCTCGGTCAACGCCTATCTCAAGGAGGTCGTCAGCATGCTGGCCGGCGACTTCGACTACGTCGTCATAGACGGCGAGGCCGGCGTGGAGCAGATACAGCGCCGCGTCATGGAGAAGGTCAGCCATCTCATACTTATAAGCGACCAGAGCCGCAAGGGCACCCACGTCGCCGAGACGATAAAGGCCGTGGCGGACGAGCTCGTCATGTACGACCGCGTGGGCGCGATAATCAACCGCGTGACGAACCCGGAGCTCAACGAGTTCATTTCAATAGAGGGCGTGGAAATCCTCGCCTTCATCCCCGCCGACACACAGCAGGCGGCGAACGACATCCAGGGCAAGACGGTTTTCGAGCTGCCCGAGGAGAGCAAAGTGCTTTACGGAGTGAGGGAAGCGCTCCGCAAAATAGAGATTCTATAAGAGAGGTGTGAACATTTGAAGGACTTAAAGCATCTTATCTACTTTGAGAACCTGCTTGACAACGCCTACAACGAGCTCGTGCGCAAGGCGCAGGAGGAAGGGATGCTCGCCCTGGGCTACACCTGCTACCATATGCCCGAGGTGCTGCTCAATGTGGACAACTGCTTCTCCGTGCGTATGCGCGCCCCGAATACGGGCAGCATCGACGTGGCCTCGTACTACATGTCGAACTACACCTGCGAGTATTGCCGCGCGCTGCTTGAGAGGGCCATCGAGGGCGGATACAACTTCCTCGACGGGCTCTGCGGCGTCGACGCCTGCGCGCAGATGAACCGCTGCATGGAGAATATCGAGCTTCTCAAGTGCGTTGACAAGCCCAATTTCTTCGTAACCCATGCCGACATACCCTATAAGTACACCGACTATACCCTCGACCACTACGTCGTGCAGATGCAGAACCGCGTCCTGAACACCATGCACAAGAAGCTGGGCGTGGACGTCTCCGACGCGGCCCTCCGCGAGGCCGTCGCGAGGCACAACGAGGTGTGTAAGGTGATGACCGAGATAAGCGAGCTCCGCAAGCTCGACAATCCGCCCGTCACCGGCTATGAATTCCACATCATCAACATGGTGAGCTATGTCTGCCCGCAGAAGCTCATACTGCCCTACCTGCAGGAGACCCTGGACGAGATCAAGTCCCGCAAGCCTGATCCCAAGCCCTGGTACCGCTGCCGCGTCGGCATCGTCGGCAGCGAGGTCGACGA
>DVJK01000069.1 GCA_018716795.1 Candidatus Scatomorpha merdipullorum
CCTCTACTACTTCATGGATCCCGAGAGCTATGAGCTCATCCCCATCGACGAGAGCCTGCTCGGCGACAGCTTCAAGTTCGTCACCGAGAACATGCCCTGCGTCGTCATGAGCTACAAGGGCAAGGTCTTCGCCGTCGAGCCGCCCAACTTCGTTGAGCTGACCGTCACCCAGACCGATCCCGGCTTCGCCGGCAACACCGCCACCAACGCCACCAAGCCCGCCACCGTCGAGACCGGCGCCACCGTCAAGGTGCCGCTGTTCATCAACGAGGGCGACAGGATAAAGATTGACACCCGCTCCGGCGAGTATCTCGAGCGCGCCAAGGGCTAAATTTTCCCACTGGAGGACTTATAACATGAACACTTCCGAAAAGGTCGCTTACGTCAAGGGTCTGGCCGAGGGCCTCGGCTATGACAACACCAGCAAGGAGGGCAAAATCCTCGCCGCCATCCTCGACATACTCGAGGACGTCGCCCACGACATTGAGGACCTCGAGGAAAACGCCTGGGACCTCGGCGAGGCCATCGACCAGGTCAGCGACGACCTCGCGGAGATAGAGGACGTCGTCTACGACGAGGACTATGACGAGGACGAGGACTTCGACGAGTGCGACGGCTGCTGCGGCTGCGACGGCGACGCCGGCGCCGGGGAGGAGCCCACGTTCTACGAAGTCACCTGCCCGGCCTGCAGCAACACCATCACCATCGACGAGGACGTCCTGGACCTCGGCTCCATAGAGTGCCCCAACTGCGGCGAGACGCTGGAGTTCGACGGCATCGAGGAGGACGAGGAGCCCGAGGACGGCGACAGGGAATAATAAAACGCAAAAACGGCGTGAATAAAGCGAAAAAACGGCGTGACCTCGCGGTCACGCCGTTTTATTTTTCAAAAGTCCAGCCTGTCGAGCCTGGGCAAAAGCTCGTTGAGACGCCTCTCGTACAAAGCCGCGCTGCGGCGGCCGGCTTCGCTCTCCGCGGCGTTCCGGCGCAGGCTTCGGCGCAGCATGCGCGCGTAGGCGAGCGCCATCGCCCGCTCCTCGACGGAGCGCACATACTCCTCGTCCCCGCTCCCGAGGTAGAGCCTGAGGGCCTTGCGCCAGAAGAGCTTCGACGTCTCGTAGGGCATCCTGAGGAAGGAGACCGCCTCCTCCGGGTTCTCCTCGCCGAAGCCCACGAAGCCCATGTACATATAGGCGAGCTCAAAGATGGGGTGGCCGGTGCTCAGCGTGTCCATGTCGAGGAGCAGCACCTCGTCGTTCTGCATGACGATGTTGTTGGTGTGGAAGTCGCCGTGTATCATCGTGCCCGTGTCGGGGATGGCCTCGACCAGGGCGGCGAGCTTCGCGCCCAGCTCCGGCGCCAGGCGCTCGCGGCAGTAGCTGACGCAGTCGCGGCCGAACTCCTTCATGTCCGGCATCTCTCCGGGCGCGACGTGCGTGGAGTGCATCTTCCTCATCAGCTCGACGTAGAGCCCGACGTATTTGTCTATATTCTCCGGCTCCGCGGCTATGAGCTTGGAGAAGCTGCGGGAGTTGAGGAGCTCGAAGACGGAGCCGTAGCTGCCGTTCACCCTGACGACGTCGTAGGGTATGGCCGTGGGTATGCCGAGGACAAAGGCCTTGCGGGCCAGCTCGCGCTCTCGCCGCACGTCGGGGAGGCTGTCTGGATTGCGGTAGACCTTGACCGCCGTGTCCTTGTCCAGGCGGTAGACGACGCCGTTCGCACCCTGCCCTATCGCCTCGCAGCCTTCGACGGAGACGCTTCGGTACGCGCGCTCCACGGGCAGCAGCTCGGTGAAGCCGGTGATGTCCAGTATCTCATAGACCGCCGCGGGCACGCCCGCAAGCCTGAGCTCCGGCTACGCTTTGCGCAGGCGCAGTATGACGCGAAGCCCCGCGCTGGATATGTACTCAAGCTCCTGCATGTCGAGCAGCATCACCTCGTGCGCGTTCGCCTCGCGCGCGGCGCCGAGCTCCGACTCCAGCTCCGGCGCGTTCGCCGAGTCTACGCGCCCGCTGAGATAGGCCGTGAGAGTTCCGTTATTGAGCGAGGTCTTCATATCCTGCCTCCCGATTCCGCGGCGTCGTCTTCGCCGAAGGTCTCGCGTATGAGCCGGTCGTATTCCCGCCAGGCGGCGGTGTCCGCATACGCATCCAGCGCGGAGGCGATGCTGCGGTAGTACCAGTGGTGCTGCTCCGGGTCGCGCTGAGAAAAGGCGAGCCAGAAATCCGCGCCGCGCTCCCTCGTGCCGCGATATATGCTGCGCATGTTCGAGAGCTTGTCGGCCAGGCAGACCGCGGCCTCGCCGGGGTCTTCGGAGCGGCGCATGCGCTCGACGGTGGCCTCCTTGCGCGCTCGCCAGGTCTGCGAGGGCGGAAGATGCCGCATCTTGTCCTCCGTGTCCGACATGACGAGCGCCGCGACGCGCTCGCCGAAGCGCTCCGCAAGCTCCTCGCGCGTGACGCCCGCGTCCTCCACCGTGTCGTGCAGCGCCGCGGCGGCCAGAGCCGCCTCCTCTCGCGTCAGCGTCGCCGCGATGCAGGCGGCCTCCATCGCGTGCAGCGCCGCCGGGGCGCCGTCTCCCTTCCTGCGCGCGCCGTCAAAGGCCCTCGCCGCAAAGCATATCGCCTCGCTCAGCAGCTCCAAGCCGCCACTTCCCTTCCTCTGAAAAATTACCCGCCCATTTTACCACATCCGCTCCCGGCCTGTAAAGAATTAACCTGCCCGCAGTGCGTCTCGGCTTTACGGAAATTTAACACGATATAATGTAATTTATACTTGACATTTTGTCGCGCACGTGTTACGCTGTGACCACAAAGCCAAAGGAGGCGCGAGGTATGAACAACAAATTCAGCGAGGCGAGGTATGACGAGCGGCAGACCGCCGTGCGCGGCCGAGCCTTCAAATGGGCCTACGGGACTCTGCTCACGGCGCTGGTCATATGCTCGGTTACGGACGGGATATGGAACTGGTGCGTGCCCTTCACGTGCTGCGCGATTGCGATTGCGGCGTCGCTCTATCCCTTCCTCTGGATCTGCGTCTTCGGCGAGGCCTACTGGTGGGCCGACGTCAGCCGCACGGGGCAGTACGTGACCATGGCCCTGCTGGGGCTCATGAATCTGGGCCTGGCGCTCGCCGACGCGGCGCGCGGCAATTTCATCGTGGACGGCGAGCTGCAGATGGGCGGCGCGAACCTCGCGCTCGGCAGCGCGTTCATATACCTTTTTGTCATTGCCATGGTGCAGCGCCGGAGACTCTCTCGGGACGGTGAGGACGAGTGAAGAACCTGCGCATGAAGGCCGCCCGCGCGGCGCTCGACCTCTCGCAGCAGCAGCTGGCCGACGCCGTCGGCGTCACGCGCCAGACCGTCAACGCCATAGAGCGCGGGGACTATAACCCCACGATAAAGCTCTGCATCGCCATCTGCCGCGCGCTGGGCAAGACGCTTGACGAGCTCTTCTGGGAGGAGCGGGACTGAAGGCTCAGCCGAGCTGCCTCTTGCCCGGATAGCTGCCCCTGAAGTCCGCCGTGACCGGCGAGACGCCGGCGCGGACGCGCTCATCCGGGAACACCCGGCCCGCAAGCGCCTCCAGCTCTCCCGCTTCGCACTCGCCCACGGCCTCGATTGAGAGCTCTCCGCCGCCGCGGCGGGCGCGGTAGTCGACGAGGCCGGGCAGCCGGAAGAGCGCGGAGTCAAGCGCCTCCATGCCCCGGTCCGAAAGGCGGCTGACCGGCGCTATCCTCCGCGTCGCGCCGCCGCATTCGCAGGGCGGCAAAAAGCGCGTGAGGTCGCCGGTGCGATAGCGTATAAGCGGCATGGCCTCCATATCCAGCGTCGTTATGACAAGCTCGCCGCGTTCGCCCTCGGGCAGGACGCGGCCCTTTTCGTCGACTATCTCGGCCAGTATGTGGTTTTCCCTCAGGTGCATCCCCTCGTGCGCGGCGCAGGTGACGGCCCCGCCCAGGCACATCTCGCGCGAGCCGTAGTGCGGGAAAAGCCGCGTGCCGAGCAGCGCCTCCAACTCCGCGCAGACGCCCTCGGGGCAGGCGTCGGCGGAGACGAGCGCGCGCTTTATGAAAAGCGGCCCGCCCCTCGCGCGCCGCCAGCGGAGCAGGCCCAGCAGGGGCACGGGCATGCCGATAAACGCCGCCGGCCTCTCCGCGTCCAGCAGCGCGTCCAGCCCGCCGAGCGTGCGGCCGACGCCCGCGCGGACGGGCCTCGCGCCCAGGCGCTCAACCGCGCGGCATATCAGCTCGCCGAGGCCGTCCGGGCCGGAGAAGGGCATCGCAATCAGCACGGCCTCGCCGGGCGAGACCAGCTCGCTTATGCCCGCGGCGAAGAAGCCCACGGTGTGCTCCAGGTCGCGCGCGGTGTAAAATATCCGCTTGGCCGGGCCGGTCGTGCCGCTGGTCGCGCCGGAGATTATCCGCGCCACCCCGGCCTGCGAGCCCAGCAGCAGCCCCGGGGCGTTTTCCGCCAGCTCCTCCGCCGTCGTGAAGGGCAGGCCCTGCAGCTCCTTGAGCGAGCCGAGCCGCCCCGGCAGCTCCTTATAAAAGCCGCTCCTGGCCTTTTCCCGGGCCAGGAGTTCGTTTAATCTGCGCAATTGCAGCTCTTCAAGGCCCTTTCGCGTCAATTCCGATATGCCCTCGACGGAGCATATCCAGTCCTCCAGCGCCGTCCTCTTCATCGGCGGTAGAGCGCGCGGCCGTCGCGGGCGGTGAGGTTGTAGGCGCAGAAGGGCACCATGCCGCGCCCGGGGTCGGCCTCGCAGATATGGCAGCGGCGAAGCCGCTCGAGGTCGAGCGTGTCCGCGTCCTGGAAGACCATGCCCGAGACGGTGAAGACGCTCTCGGCGGCCTCGCGCAGAAAACGGTCGAAGCCGTCCTCGCCGGCATCCGGCGCGGCCTGCGCCCCCCAGCGGCCGGCGACGAAGTCGCGCGCGTCCGCGCTCCGGCAGCAGGACGCGCGCCGGCCCAGCGCGCGGAGCGAGCCGTCGGGGTTGACGCGCCAGCTCGCGTGGAAGGAGCAGTAGGGGCTCTCGGCCCCGCCGCCGGCGAAATCCGCGCGGCGCATAAGCCCCTCGGTCTGCGCCTCAATCTCGCGGAGCACGCGCGGTATCGTCAGCCGCCGCTCCGGCGCGGGCAGCGCGCAGCGGCCGAAGTAGCTTATGGGCTGGAAGTGGACGCCCCGGACGTGCGGCGCGTTTTCAAGCGCGAAGCGGAGTATCGCGCCTATCTCGTCCACGTTCACGCCCGGCGCGAGCGTCGGGACAAGCACGACCGGCAGGCCCGCGAGGGCGCAGTTTCGTATCGCGCGGCGCTTTATTTTCGCGAGCGCCCGGCCGCGAAGGGCGAGGTGCGTCTCGTCGCGCAGGCCGTCGAACTGCAAAAAGGCGCAGGAGACGCCGGCCCCGCGCAGCCGCGCGGCGAAGCCCTCCTCCTCCGCGAGGCGCAGGCCGTTCGTGTTGAGCTGGAAGAAGGTGAAGCCCCTCTCCCGGCCCAGGGCCACAATCTCCGGGAGGTCGCCGCGCAGCGTGGGCTCCCCGCCGGAGAGCTGGATGTTGAAGGGCCCGCCGCGCGCGGCGAGCATGTCGTACAGCGCGGCGAGCTCCTCCAGCGTCGGGCCGGCCTCCCCGCCGCCCGCCGAGGCGAAGCAGACGGGGCAGTTTAAATTGCAGCGCTTCGTGAGCTCGAGCAGCACGCAGCAGCCCGCGCTCTCGTGCGCGGAGCAGAGCCCGCAGTCGTCGGGGCAGCCCTCGCGCGCGGGCACGGTCACCGGCGGGGCGTTGCCGCCGCCGGGCGCGGTGTTCCAGGCGAGGTATTCCTCAAGCGGGCCCTCCCAGATGAGGCAGGAGAATTCGCCGTGCTCCGGGCAGCGCTTGAGCAGGTAGACGCAGCCGTCCTCCCCGACCGCGCGCTCGGCCTCGAGGACGCGGAGACAGTGCGGGCATACGCTTTTTGTGCGCGAAAAGGCCTCAAATTTCACGCGAGGCCCCTCTCCTCAAGCAGCTCGACGCACTTTTCGTAGCTGTCCATGATGACGCCCGGGCAGATTGTCACCATGTTCTGCGGGTCGCCGCGCTCGATATTCTCGCAGTTCTCGCCGCCGTACTGCGCCGTGCGCGCGCGGAACCAGTCGTGGAACTCGCCTATCAGCTTTATCCTCTCGTCCGGCTCCAGCCCGCCGGCCAGCAGGCTCAGAAAGCAGACTCCGCCGCTGAGCGCGCCGCAGGGCCCGCCCGACCAGGCGAAGCCGCCGCAGAGGCCGCGCACGGCCTGCACCAGCTCCGGATTCTCCTTCCCCTCCGCGTCGAGGGCGAGCTGCACCATTATCTGCGCGCAGTACAAGCCCTCGCGGCTCAGCTCCATTATGCGGTCAAATGCGTCCATTTTTGCGCCTCCTATCCCTTCCTCCGCAGTATCGCGGACAGATATCTCGTGTTTTTGAAGCTTTTCCCCTCCGGAGGCGGCTCGGCCTCCCCGCGCCAGAGGGCGGCGACGTAGTATTCGCGCCACTCGTCCGTACCGTCCTCGGCATTTATCAGCTCAAAGCCCGCCTCCCGCGCGAGCCCGGCGAGCGCCGCGAGCCCGCCCGGCACCGCGTCGGAGTACATGAGCAGCCCGCCCGGCCTCAGCAGGCGGCGTATCTCCCCGAGCGCGCGCGGCACGTCGCCCGTGAGCAGGAGCGCGCACTGGCTCAGCGCCGCGTCAAAGCTCTCCGGGGCGAAGGGCGGCGCGAGTATGTCGCCGCGCTCCGCGTCCGGCCCCGGCTCGAGGTCGAGGCCCAGGGCCTCGAAGCCCAGCGAGCGCAGCAGCCGCACGGCGGAGCCATCTCCCGCGCCGAGGTCGACAACCCGCGCGCCCGGCGCGAGCGCGGCGGCGGATATGAGCCTTCGCGTGGCGGCCTCGCCGCCCGGGTGGCGTGTCATCGCGTCCTCCCCTCCTCTGTCTCCGCTCGCCGCGAATCCGGCGCCCCGGAGTACGGCCCCCTCAGCCTACTTGTCCTCCAGCACCTTCTCGACGCTGAGGACCTTGCCCATCGCCAGGTCCTCGGGCACATAGACGAAGCCGCATTTCGGGCAGACGGGCAGCTCCACCGGGAAGGCGTTGTCCAGATATCCGAACACGGCGTTGGACCTCACCAGCGGCACGCCGCACTTGTGGCAGCTGAGCTTGCCCTCGGGGTCTATGACGTAATAGCTCTTCTGTTCGTCCATATCTTACCTCGTCTCTATGGTCATGCGGTGGCTGTACACGCGCCGGACGGTATAGCCCTCCGCGTCCTCGGTAAACTTCACCCAGAAGGTGACGTTGCCTATGCGGCGCCGCGTCACGAGAAGGCCCGTGTCGTTTTCCAGGACGGCCTCGCCGCTCTCGCGGTAGGCGCGCATGACGGCGATGACGTCCGTATCGAGCACCATGCGCTGCTCCATGAGCGCGCGGGCCTCGTCCGTCAGCGTCAGAGCGAACTCCGGTTTTTCCATGGGCTCCTCCTCTCCGGCGAGGCGCAGGAAGCGCCTGCGCAATTCCAGTCTGTTCCTTCGTTTTTCGCTTAATCCGGGCGGCGCACCCGCCGGCGCTCCGTAAACCAGCTCCAAGATATGCGCGCTTTCGGCCCCGGCGCGCTCATATCGGTCGCGGCAGCCCATGCAGTAGGTGAGCTGCAGGCCCTCCGCTTCCGCGAGCGCGAAGTCCGTCATCTCCCTCGCGACCTCAGGCTTCGCGTAGCCCGCGAGGCCGCCGTAGCCGCAGCAGGGCGCGCGGTCGCCGCTATACTCCGGCTCCGCAATCTCGCAGCCGAGCCTCGCAGCCAGGGCACGGACGGCGCTCTGCGTATGCGCGTCGCCGCGCGCGCCGCAGGCGTCGTGAAGCGTGACCGGCCCGGCAGCCCGCGGCGCGTCGGGCGGGAGGCCGATATCAAGCAGGATATCCCAAATGCCTATACATTCGCCGAGCCCGGCGAGGGTGCTTGTGCAGGTTGGGCAGGCGGTTATTATCCGCGCTCCGCCCAAATTTTCGAGTGCGGCGCGCAGCTGCTCCCTCGTCTCCTCGAAGAGCTCCTCCCTTCCGGCCCAGTGCGACATGACGCCGCAGCAGCCCAGGATTATCCCCACGCCGCCGGGCAGGCGTTCGCACAAATCCGTGTACGTCCTCCAGACGGCCTCAGGCGCGCAGGCCGCGGCCTGGCAGCCCGGGAAGAAGACGTACTCGCATTTTTCAAAGCCCGGCTGGGGCCGCGCGAGGAAGGCCTCGCCGTTTGAAAAAAGCTGGTCGTAGAGCGCGAACTCGTGCACGGCGAGGCTCATTTTCCCGGTCGCCACCATGTTCCGGCGCGCGGAGAGGCAGATCTCGGCCATGTCGTAGCCATTTGGGCAGGTGACCGCACACTGCTTGCAGAGCGCGCAGGAGTTTATCGCACCGTTCATCATGTGGTCGCCCATTATAATGCCGACGTTGTTGTATATCTCCCGCGTCAGGATACGCGGGAACTTGCCGTAGTGCTGCATCCAGGCGCAGCCCTTTATGCACTCGACGCACTCGCATTGAATGCACCTTTGCGCCTCCCTTTGCGCCTCCTCCGGGGGATAAACGCCGTTTTCCGGAACTCTCTTCGTCGCTTTTACGGCGCTCAAATCAGTGTACAGCGTGCTCGTGACCGGGCCCTCCTCGCCGCGGGAGCCAGCCGGGTCCATGCCCTGGGCCAGGCGGTCGGCGCTGACGCCGGCGCGGCGCGCGTCGTAAAAGGCGCGGAGCGCCCCCTCCCCGTCCAGCGGCCGGGCGAGGACGCGCGCGCCCTCGCAGTAGAGCGTGACGGCGTCCGGCTCCCAAGCGTCGAGCGCCGCGAGGCACCCGCGCGAGACGGCCGCAAGGTCGTACTTCTCCCGCTCGGCGGAGACAAACTCCCGCGTGAGCGCGCAGCCGAGGACGAGCTTGAGGTCGAGCGCCTCGAGCTCCTCCGCCGCGAGGGCGGCGTCCTCCGCGCCGAGGCCGGGCGCGCAGGCGGCTATCAGCTCCGCGGCGGAGCCTTCGGCGGCGTAAAAGGTCGTGGGATAGCTCTTTCCGGCGAATTCCGCGGCCAGAACGAGGGTGAAAAGCTCCGCGCCGAAGACGGCGGCGGTCTTTTTCTTCTTGAAGCGCAGCAGGCCGCGGCCCGTGCGCGGACAGCCGTGGCGCATCGCCGCGCGCTCGAGCGCGGGCAGGCTGACGCCCTCGCAGCCCGGGACCTCGTTGAGGCGGCATTTGGCCGCGCAGGGCGCTTCGCAGAGCGCGGCGAGGATGCGCGCGAAGGGCGCGGCGCGCTCAAGCCTCGCGCGCGCGGCGGTGAAATCCCCCTCCGCGACCTCCCGCGCGAGCTCCCGCCCGTCAATCCGCAGCGGGCAGGCCGCGGCGCAGAAGGCGGGCTGCTCGTGCACGCAGAGGCTTTCGCGCGCGAGAAGCTCCTCCTTTGTGTACAGTTGTTTTGTGCGATAGGCTCGCGTCGAGCGCTCGGTGAAATCCATGCTCTTCCTCCTCCCGCGGCCGGGCCGCGCTCAGTCCGTCGAATTCCAAAACTCCAGCTTGTAAACCTCGTCGTTTTCGTCGAAGATAAACCGCGTTATCGTCCACCCGTCGCTGACGGAGACGCACTTCCCGCCGCGGCCTTCGTCCATGGCGTCGTAGGTCCCCAAAAGGCCGATGTCGCCGCCGTAGATATGGCGGTACTTCTCCGGCTCGGAGGTCCGGACGGAGCTCTGCTCCGGGAAGCTCGCGAGCACGTCCGCGAGGCTGCTGCCCATGCCCAGCCCGCGCAGCGAGAAGGGGAAGTCCGGCGACTCGGCGGTGAAACCGGAGAGGAGCAGCGTCCCGTCCCAGAGCTCATAGCTCACATCCGCGCCCAGGTACTCGTAGCTGATGAATCTGCCCGTCTGCTCTATGAGGCTGACGCCCGGCGTTTTCTCCCACTCGCCGCGCTCTATCCTCTCCGGGAAGGGCTGGCTTGTCTCGTCGTTGCTCGGCATATCGCGCCAGGCGGCCAGGGCCTCGGAGAGCGTCACTTCCCGGAAGCGCTCCGGCCTCGGTTCCCCGGCGGGCTCCGTGTACGTCAGCGCCGCGCCGTCAAAGGCGGCCTCCGTCTCGTCAAAGCTGCCGCCCAACAGATTATATCCGCCGTTTTCCGGGTTCTGCTGCCAATAGCTGTACCGGCAGGTGAAGCGCCCGTCCGCCGACAGCGTCAGCAGCGCCGCGCCCTGCTCGCCGAAGGGCTCGGCGAGGTAATAGGCCGCGGGCTCAAACTCCTCCTGCGGCAGCGCGAAGCCCTCCGGCAGTTCACGCGAGAGCGTCTCGTCAGCGGGCTCCGCGGGCGAAGTCTGCGGCGGCGTGACGAGGTCGCAGGGCGAGGACGGTTCAACGCTCTCAGCCGACGGCGTCTCCGCGCCGCAGGCGGCGAGAAGCAGCAGAGCGAGAATCAGCGGAATCAGCTTTTTCATGCGCCATCCTCCTTATACGTCACATCGTCGTACTCGCTCGTGGACCAGAAAACGGAGTGCAAAATCCCGTCCTCGCCGAAGCTCAGGCGCAGGAAGCTGTCTTCGTACCAGAAACTCAAATCCGGATTTCCCTGATCGCTCATGCCCGGCTCGCCCCAGAGCCCTCCGGGCCCGCCGTAGAGCGGGCCGCCCATGAGCGTGTATTCCTCGAGCAGATATGGGAAGCGCGCGAGCGCGTCTTCAAGCGTGCTCTCGCCTATCTTCAGCCCGCGCACGGATATGGGCGCGCCGGGCGTCGCGGAGTAAAACGAATATATGTACCCGGCCTTGCGCGTCCAGAACTCCCGGCAGCTTATAGTGACGCCCTCATACTCGTATTCGTGCCCGCCGGTCCTGACCACGCCGGGCGTACCGGCCAGCCGGGCCTCCGACATATCCCGGTCGAGGGGCAGCTCTATCTCGTCCAGGTAGGGCATGTCGCGGTACGCGCGCAGGGCCGTCTCCCGCCCGACGGGATAGAACACCTCCGGCGAGGGAACTCCCTCGGCGAGCCGCGGCACGGAGACCGTCAGCGCGCCGCCCTGTTCGCGGACGCCCAGCTCCTCCGCTCCGCCCTCCACGCTTCCGCCGAGCAGGACGTAATCCCCGCCCTCCGGCGCGTAGCTTATATAGCGGCAGGCGAAGCGCTCGCCGCCGCCCTCGTCCGTGCCGCGCAGCAGCAGCGCGCGCCCGGAGAGGCCGAAGGGCTCGGCAAGATAGCATTCCTCGACGGCGAAGCCACAGTCCGGGAAGTCAAGGGCCTCCGGCACGGGCCGCGGCTGGGTGAAATACTGCGGAAGGCCGACCGGCTCCGCCTCCGGCGCGGGCTCCGGCAAAGCCGTGGGCTGCGGCGTCTCCGCGCCCGTCACGGCCGGCAGCGTCTCCGCGCCGCAGGCGGCGAGGAGGAGCGACGCGAGTATGAGCGGGATGATGCGTTTCATGCCTGGCTCCTTTTGCGCGTTTTGTCACAATGGGGAAGGCTTTCGCCTTCCCCATTGTATCATGGTTTTGACTTGATTTAAAGCGCCAATCGCTCAGGCCTTGACCTGCTTGAGCGCCTCGAGGACGACCTCGGGCAGGGCCGGGACGCGGGTGATACGCGCGCCGGTGGCGTTGTAGATGGCGTTGAGGATGGCCGGGTGCGGGGCGTCCAGCGGGGCCTCGCCGCAGCCGGAGGCGCCGTAGGGGCCGTTCGGGCGCGGGTGGTTCTGCTGGTAAATCACCTCGATGTCGTCGGTGACGTCGTTCGGGTAGAGGATGCCGCACTTGGCGAGGGTGGTGTGCTTCTTGAGGTCCTCGAAGTCCTCCGTCAGCGCGAGGCCGATGCCCTGGACAAGGCCGCCGTAGAAGTTGCCGTCAACGGCGAGCTTGTTGAGTATCGTGCCGACGTCGGCAACGGCGGTGAACTTCTCGACCCTGACCTTGCCGGTCTCGGTGTTGACCGCGACCTCGGGCAGGAATATCGTGTACATGTAACTCGGGAAGGGGTCGCCCTGGCTGGTGGCCTGGTCGAGCGCCACGGAAGCGGTGTAGGTATAGATGCCGACCGCCTTGGTGTCGATGCCGTCGGCGACCATCTCATCATAGGTGCGGTACGTGCCGTCGTCCTTGCGCATGGCCTTGAGCAGGTTCTCGCAGGCGACGCGGGTGGCGGAGCCGGTCATGACCGTGGAGCGGGAGCCGCCGGCGGGGCCGGAGTTCGGGGCGAGCTTGGTGTCGTTCATCTCGAGCTTTATCATCTCGGGCGTGAAGCCGGCCTGGCGCAGTGTCTCGTGGCCCGCGGTGAGGGTGGCGATGTCGGCGCCCTGGCCGTGGTCCTCCCAGCAGTTGCGCAGCGTGACCGTGCCGTCCGGGTTCAGCGTGGCCCAGCACTCGGAGGCGTCGGAGTTGTCAAGGCCGCAGCCGTAGACGCCGAGGGAGACGCCTATGCCGTACTTTATCTTGCCGTCGCTCGCGGCGTTCTTCTCCGCGACGCGCTTCTTGGCGGCCTCGTAGTACGGCCTCGCGAGGTTGAAGAGGTCCTCCTCGCAGTAGACGTCGGGCTTGCAGCCGTTCGGCGTGCGGGAATCCGCGGACTCCTTATAGCAGTTCATGGCACGGAACTCGAAGGGGTCAATGCCCAGCTTCGCGGCCATGACGTCCATGGCGATGTCGCTTCCCATGAAGCTCTGCGGCGAGCCGTAGGCGCGGAAGGCGCTGCCCCAGGCGTGGTTGGTGAAGACCGTGGTGGACTTGTTGCGTATCGTGGGGATATCGACGCCCGCGCCGACGAACTGGCTCAGGCGGTGGGTCAGGAGGTCACCGAACTCGGAGTACGGGCCGTGGTCGATGTAGTTGTTGCCCCAGAGGGCGAGCACCTTGCCGTTGTTGTCCGCCGCGAGCTTGATGTGCATGAAGCCGGGCGAGCGCTTGCCGGTGTAGGTTATCGACTGGTACATGTTGAAGTTGAGGCTGACCGGCCTCTGGCAGACCAGCGCCGCGACGCCGAGCAGGCCCTCGTTGGTGGGCGAGAACTTGTATCCGAAGGTGCCGCCGGAGTGGTTCTGGACCAGGCGCAGCTTCTCCAGGGGCACGCCGATGCCGTCGGCTATCATGGGCGCGTGCAGATGCAGGCCTATGCTCTTGGAGTGGACGGTCAGCATCCCGTCCTCGTCGATGTAGGCATAGCCGTTGTCGGGCTCGAGGAAGAGGTGAGGCTGGCGCGAGCAGTAGCTCTCAATCTCAATGACGTTGGGCGCGGCGTCGAAGTCGAAGTCGGGGCCCTTGATGCAGTTGGTCTCGTAGTAGTCGTTGGGGATGCCGGGATGAATCTCAATCGCGTCGGGCGCGAGGGCCTCGGGCGCGCTCATGTACGCGGGCAGGACCTCGAGGTCGACCTTGACGGCCTTGGCGGCCTCACGGGCGTGCTCCTCGGTGTCGGCGGCGACTATCGCAATCGCGTCGCCGTACTGGAAGACCTTCTCGTCGCAGAGTATCGGGCGGTCCCAGCCGTCGCACTTGTTGTTGAGCGGGAGCATGACAAGGCCGTTTATCCTGTTCTTGCCGGGCACGTCCTTGGCGGTGATGACCTTGAAGACGCCGGGCATCTTCTCGGCCTCGGAGGTGTCGACGCCCTTGATGTTGGCGTGGCTGACCTCGGCCTGGACGAGGGCGAGACGCAGGGTGTCGGGCGGCATGTGCAGGGCCTGGTCGGCGCCGAAGTCCCAGGTGCCGGTGACCTTCATCGCCGCGCTCGGACGGGCGTAGGTCGTGCCCATAATCTCGTTCTCGGTCGGCTTGAACATCAGGTCTTCCTTGGTCATCTCTCCGCGCATGACGGCCGCGGCGGCCATCGTGGCGTCGATAAGGGGCTTATAGCCCGTGCAGCGGCAGAGGTTGCGGTTCTTGTTGAACCAGTCGCGGACCTCCTCGCGCGTGGGGTTGGGGTTCTTCTCAAGCAGCACCTTGGCGCTTACGATAAAGCCGGGAGAGCAGAAGCCGCACTGTGCGCAGCCGTAGGCCATCCACGCCACCTGCAGCGGGTGCAGGTTGTCGACCGTGCCTATGCCCTCGATGGTCGTTATCTCCGCGTAATCGCGCAGCTTGGAGACCTTGGTTATACACGAGCGTGTCACCTTGCCGTCCACTATGACGTTGCACGCTCCGCAGTGGCCTTCGCCGCAGCCGATCTTACATCCGGTGAGCAGCAGACGGTCGCGAAGCACCTTGGCAAGCGTTTCGGTGCCCTCAAGTACCAGTGTACGCTCGACTCCGTTGATGATAAGAACTTTCTTGATCATACGGTTTCCTCCTTTTGCCTGAGAATTAAAATTTTTTGTTCAACAAAAAGCGCCGCGCGCTCAAATGACCCTTTAAATCGCAAGAGAAGTGTGCTATATTTTAGGCGTGCAGCTTAAAGCCGCACGGCCGAAAGGAGAAATGAGCTTTGGAAGACAGGAAAATCACGGAGATCCGCGCCAGCGAAGTCACGGTGGAAGTCACTGACGCCGCGACGGGCCAGACTTTCAGACGCACGCTGCCGATAGACTACTACGAGACGGCGAACTGCCTGCGCCTGGTGGCCGAGGACGCCAACGGCGAGAGCGCGCAGCTGGTCTTTTACTCCGGCACCGGCATGGGACGCCTGCGCGATCTGACCGGCGGCGGGCCGAACAGCGACCCCTGCGGCGGTCATGGGCGTCAGTAACAATACTGGTTTGATTATACAAGAACATTCTACTACCGCTGTAAAACAAGGTCAAATTATTAAAAAATATAAGTCGATTTATCTGTCGAATTGCACAAAACCGACCCTGCGCTCCGGCGCGGGAGAGGGATGCGAACAGGAGGTGCAAACTTGGAAATAGGAGCTGTCATAACCGCGGCGGGTATGTCGTCGAGAATGGGCGAGTTCAAGCCCATGCTGAGCATAGGTACTATCTCGATAGCGCAGCGAGTGACGGCGACTCTGCGCCAGGCCGGGGCGGAGAAGATGGTCATGGTCACCGGCAACAACGCGGAGGAGCTGGAGAGGCACTTGTCCAAGAGCAGGGTCATATTCCTGCGCAACGAGAACTACGCCAGCACGCAGATGTTCGACTCGGCGAAGATAGGCCTTGAGTACCTGCAGGGAAAGTGCGACGTGGTGCTGTTCACCCCGGTGGACGTGCCGCTGTTCACGGCGGCGACGGTGCGCGCGCTCCTGGCCAGCGGCGCGCCGCTGGCCTGCCCGGTGTGCGGGGGTCAGCCCGGCCACCCGATACTGATGTCCGCCGAGGTGATAGACAGGGTGCTGACCGACTCGGGCGAGCGCGGATTGCAGGGCGCGCTCGAGCGCTGCGGCGTACCCATGACGCAGGTAGAGGTGGAGGACCCGGGCATACTCATGGACGTGGACACCCCCGCCGACTACGCCGAGCTGCTGGAGGTGCACAACAGCCAGCTGTTCCGTCCCGTCCTTGAAGTGGGCATAGCGCGCGAGCGCAGGTTCATGGATTCGCGCGTGGCGATGCTGCTGGCTCTGACCGACGAGACAAGCTCCGTCCGCCAGGCGTGCCAGCGTATGCAGCTCTCCTACAGCTCCGGCTGGAACGCGATAAACCTGCTCGAGCGCGAGCTGGGCTGCCAGATAGTCGAGAGAACCCAGGGCGGCTCCAAGGGCGGCCGCAGCCGCCTCACAGAGCAGGGACGCGAGCTGCTGGACAACTACGAGCGCTATGTCCGCTCCCTGAGCGACATGGCCGCAGATATGTTCAAGGAGTTCTTCCCCGGCCTGAGCGAGAGCTGAAGCCGAGCACGGCGCCAAACGACAAATCCCTCCGTGTCTCACACGGAGGGATTTATCCGTGTGAGACACGGAGCAATTTATCAATCTTCAAGATAAATATAGAGAAAATCTTGACAAGCAAATGCATAATTGCTAGGATGATTGCGTCAATGTTATTTATAATTCTAACTTGCTATTGAATACAACTCGCATGCGCAGATAAAAGCCGCACAGCCTGGGGAGTGATGAAATGCCGAGCATATATCTCATACGCCACGGAAAGCCGGACTTTCCGGGCGGAGCGCGCATGTGTCTCGGGAGGACAGACCTGCCGCTGGGCGCCCTCGGCAGGCTCCAGGCGGCGATGCTGGGGTTCGAGCTGAGGGGCGCGGCAGAGGCCGTGTACTCAAGCCCGCTCTCCAGGGCGGTGCAGACCGCCCCGCCGCTCGGGAGCGAACCGGAGGTGCTCGACGGGCTCACGGAGCAGTACGCCGGGGAGTGGGACGGGCTGACCTTTGACGAAATCCGCGCCCGCTGGCCGGAGCTATATGCGCGGCGGGGGATCGAAAAGTACCTGCCCATGCCGGGCGCGGAGCCGGACGAGAGCGCGCTCTCGCGCTTTTCCGCCGCCGTAGCTACGGCGCTTGCGGCGAGCGGCGGCAGCGCCGCCGTAGTCGCGCACTCCGGCGTCATAAGGCTGTACCTTAACAGCCTGGGCGCGGGCATGATAAAGCTCCCCTACGGCTCCTATGTCCGTCTGGAGCTCGAGGGCGGCCGGCTTGCAGTATCC
This sequence comes from Candidatus Scatomorpha merdipullorum, assembly GCA_018716795.1. Taxonomy (GTDB): domain Bacteria; phylum Bacillota; class Clostridia; order Oscillospirales; family Oscillospiraceae; genus Scatomorpha; species Scatomorpha merdipullorum. The sequence continues at coordinate 16,541 of DVJK01000069.1, forward strand.
GGGGAAATAGGCGTGCTGCCGCACCCGGAGCTGACGGACGGGCGCTGCATCGCGCTGCTGGAGGCCGCGCGGCTGCCGGAGAACACAGTGCGCCACTGCGCCGCGGTGGCGGAAAAGGCGACGGAACTCGCCGACAGGCTTGGGCTGGACGCGGCTCTGACGCGCCGCGCGGCGCTGCTCCACGACATCGCCAGGCCGGAGCCGAAGCACCCCGAGACGGGAGCCGGGTGGCTGCGGGAGCTGGGCTATCCCGAGATAGCGGACATAGTCCGGCTGCACCACGACCACACGGGCGACACGCTCGACGAGGCGGCGGTGGTGTTTATTGCGGACAAGCTGGTGCAGGGCGAAAGAGCCGTCACTCTGGACGAGCGCTTTGCCGCGAGCGCGCAAAAGTGTAAAACGCCCGAGCAGCTCGCGCACCATCAGGCGCGGCGGCTGGCTTCGGAGAAAATAGTGAAGCTTATCGAGGAAAGAGGAGTAGAGATATGAAAAAGCTTTTCAAGATCATGCGCGACCGCCTCAGCGCGGGCGAAGACCTGGTGCTCGTGACCGTCATAGCGTCCTCCGGCGCGACTCCGCGCGGCGCGGGGGCGAGGATGCTCGTCGGCGCCGGGGGACGGCTGTGCGGGACCATAGGCGGCGGCAGCGTGGAGTACCGCTCCGAGCATATCGCGGCCGAGCGTCTGGAAAAGCGCGCGTCGCTGGTGCACGACTTCTCGCTGACCAAGGACGACGTCCAGAACCTGGGCATGATCTGCGGCGGAGCCGTGAACGTGTTTTTCCACTTCATACCCGCCGGCGACGGGAACGCCATCGCCGTGGCGGACGAGGCGCTGCGCCGCTTCGCCGCCGGAGAGAGCTTCTGGCTGGTGAGCGACCTCGCCGGGGACGGCAGGCTCTCGCTGGTGAACCGTGACGACTGCCCCGAGTGGCTGAGCGCGCACCTGAACGCGCACCCGCAGCGGGTCAACGAGGGCGGGCGCGACGTGTTTGTGGAGCAGATGAACAGCTCCGGCCGCGTCTACATCTTTGGCGGAGGCCACGTCGCCCAGGCGCTGGAGCCTGTGCTGACCGGGGCGGGCTTCCGCTGCGTGGTGATGGACGACCGCAGCGAGTTTGCAAAGCGGGAGCTGTTCCCGAGTGCGGAAGAGATAAAGCTGATCGACTTCAACCGCATAGCCGACAGCGTCACGATAACCGGCGAGGACTACGTCTGCGTCATGACCCGCGGGCACGCCTTTGACACCGTGGTTCAGGCGCAGGTGCTGCCCATGCACCCGTACTATATCGGCGTCATAGGCTCGCGCGCCAAGGCCGCCGGGGTGAGGCAGCAGCTCATTGAGAATTACGGCATATCCGAGGCCGACTGCGACCAGGTCACGACGCCCATCGGCCTGGACATCAAGGCGGAGACGCCGGCGGAGATAGCCATATCCATTGCCGCGCAGCTCATAGAGGTGCGCGCGGGTCGGGCGGCGAAATGAACCGCGCCCTGCGCTGACGGGCAAAACCGACCGCAAGCCCCGGACGTCCGCTCCGATGCGGGCTTTATAACAAACGCAAAAGCAGCCGGCGCAGATGCGCCGGCTGCTTGTATATATGGGCGGTGTGTGTAGAGGTGGGTTGTTGGTTATGTTTTTTCATTTTACCTAATTTTTCTTTCATGTTGATGACTATTTCACTCCCCTATGCTAAATTTACAAATGTGGGGCTGACTATATGTCAGAACACCGATCATAGTAAAGGGAGAAATAAAAGTAATGGATACACCGGGTGATTTGTCTCTGCTTGAACGGAAGTGTAAAATTCGCAATATTATTATTGGTGTTTTTGCTTTCTTTCTTCTTATTACTGCCCGTTTCATAAAAGATGTCTTGTATGGTGTATGTTTTCCTTCTTGGCCTGTGTATGTGGCTTGTATTGGGCTTTATATTCTGTTCCCAAAGTATCACGTTATACGAAATGCCGAGAAGAGTTTCAAGTTATCTTTGGGTAGTCGGAAAAATAGATTTGTTCTCCTCTTTATCTGGATGTTTGCCTGTTTTGCTTTTATGTATAACTTCAAACCAAACTATACA
>DVJK01000006.1 GCA_018716795.1 Candidatus Scatomorpha merdipullorum
ACCGATACTTTCATCGCCGTCGCGCCCCAGCAGAGTTACGGTATCGTAGAGCTCAAAGCCCTCGTCCCGGACGAAATCAATCAGGCAGTGTTCCAGGCAGATGGCGAATATTTTGTAGCGCTTCCCGCGGACGAGGACGTCCCGGCCTACGTTGGCCACCGACAACCCGTCTGCCATCCCGATGGGCATGGTGCCGATGACGCGATTTTCGGAAAAGACGTGATCCATGCAGGTGTCGCCGGGCCGGAAGGACTTGATGGAGACCAGCATTGATTTCAGCGCTATTACCGGCGGCTTCAGCGCCAGCTTCCCGGCGGGGTTTTCCGGCTTTTGAGCATAGTAGAGGGAGGTGCCTATGCAAACGGTATTGAACCAGGCCTCCGGGTAGCGCTGGGTGGCGAAAGCGCTTGCGAGCTGATAGTGCGGCACGTAATAACCCTGTTCCTCAACCGCGGCCTTTGCGGCCGTGAACCTCTCAATCTGGAGCCTGTTATAATAATCCTTGTTGGCGTTCAGCTTGGAGTCCACGGGGCCGATGTGAGAGCAGATGCCGTCGATTTCAAACCGTGTGTTCTCGGATATATATTTAATTTCCTCAAGAAGCTCCCCGAGAGTGTAGCCAAAGCGGCCGAGCCCGGTGTCAAGCTTGAGCCACACCTTCAGCTTTGCCCCGTTGAGACGCCGCTCAAATTCGGCTGCTTCCCCGGCGTGGGAGAAAGTGGGCATGAGGTTGTGCTCCCTGAGCATCCCGGCCGAGCTCGCTGTTATTCCCGGGAAAATCTGTATGGGCCTGGTTATGCCCGCCTCCCGCATTTCCATCGCCTCATAGATGCTGCCGGTGGAAAAGCCGTAAACGCCTTCGCCGCTTAGTGCGAGCGCCGTTTCAACCGCTCCTAAACCGTAGGCGTTTCCCTTTACTGCGATTAGGATATCCACGCCGCTGCCGATTAGAGATTTGAATGCCCTTAGGTTTTCCACGATGCGTCCCGTGTCTATTTCAAGAAACGCCGGCTTGCATATGCTGTCAAGAATCAGTTTATCCAACTTGGAATTGTCATTTGTACACATGATGCATCACACCTTCGCTCCGTTTTATGTCTAAATTCTATAAGAAAAGCGGGGCTTTGTCTTTTGCTCATTTTGCATTTTGTTTTATTATTTTTACTAATTCGCCTCGCACGGGCCCTGCGCCCGCGCGCTCCGCCCCTTCGCGCAGGCTGCGCGGGGCGGAGTTTTTTACTGCAAACGCGGGGCGGGCTGTATATAATAACCCTGAGCGCCAAGCCCGCGGGCGGCTACCACTTCGAGAGCTGGGTGGTCATCTACGGCGGCGTTGAGATAGACGAGGAGGACGACAGCTTCATAATGCCCGAGTCCGGCGTGACCATCCTCGCCGTCTTCGCGCGGAATTACACCGGCAGCGGCGACATCACGCTGACCTTCAAGACCCGCGGCGGCACCGAGCTGGAGGAACTGACCGTCCCGCGCGGCTCGACGGTCGACCTGCGCGGCTATATGAGCTGGCGCGAGGGCTTCGACTTCGCGGGCTGGTACTCCGACGGGAGCTTTATGGAGAGGCTGGACGAGATTAAAATGGACGGCAGCAGGACGGTCTACGCCGGCTGGGAGCCCTTTGATGACGTGGGCTGGGCCGACTGGTTCCACGACAACGTGGTCTACGTCTACGAAAACGGCCTCATGAACGGCACGGGCGCGACTGTCTTTGAGCCGGACGGCACGGTCACGCGCGGCATGATAGTCACGATACTGCACCGCCTCGAGGGCGAGCCGGCCGTGAACTATCTGATGCCCTTCGCCGACGTCGCGGAGGGCGCGTGGTACGCCGAGGCCGTCCGCTGGGCGGCGAGCGAGGGCATAGTCACCGGCGTGAGCGAGACGAGTTTCGCGCCCGACGACCCCATTACCCGCGAGCAGTTCGCGGCGATACTCTGGCGCTACGCCAAGTATAATGGCTATGACGTCAGCATAGGCGAGAGCACGAACATACTCAGCTACACGGACTTCGATGAGATTGGCGAGTACGCCATACCTGCGCTGCAGTGGGCCTGCGGCGAGGGCATAATCTCCGGCCGCGGCGAGGGCGTCCTCGACCCGCGCGGCACCGCGACCCGCGCCGAGGCTGCGGCGATGCTCCAGCGCTTCGCGGCGAACGTAAGGTAAAAAGACAGCGCAAAGCCCCGGCGGCCAACCCGCCGGGGCTTCATTATTTTGCCGCTTCAGCTTATTTCGAGCGAGCAGAGCCCGAGGCTCTCGTGCAGCCTGAGCCTCGCGCCCCCAATGATCCACTCCGTCCAACTTCCGCCGCCCTCGGAGACACCGCCGCTCTGTCCCGTGGGCTCGCCGAGGAGGGCGCAAAGGCGTTCTGCATAGGCCGCGGCGTCGGTTCCGGAGAGGTATATGGAGACGCTGTCGACCAGGCCGTCCGGGCCGCAGCTTGTGCTTGGCGCGACCTCCTCGCCGAAGAGCTCGGCGGAGTATATGCGCCCGATGAGTATTTCGCCGCCGGCGGCATAGTTCTGCTCGCCGCCGCCGAGCATCCCGGCGCTTTCCGCGTCGTCCATGCCTATGAGGGCGGCGCAGTCATAGAGCAGCGCCAGGTCGCCGTCCGGCTCGTGAGACGCCGCGCTCTCTGGAGGCAGCGACACCTCCGCGGTCTCAACGCCGCAGGAGGCCGTGAGGCAGACGGCGAGGGTGATCAGGGCCAGATATGCAAGCTCACGCTTCATTATTTCCTCCTTGTACGCCGGTGTGGGTTTTGAGATAGTCCGCCCAGAGCCCGCAGCACTCCGGCGTCAGATGCACGCCGTCGGGCGTGCTCGCGTCGGGGAGGAAGCCCTCGGCGTCCTGCACGGCCTCGGCGACGTTCACGT
>DVJK01000070.1 GCA_018716795.1 Candidatus Scatomorpha merdipullorum
GTACTTGATGGCCTCCGCCTCGGGGATGACCTTGGCGAGGGAGAAGAAGGCGCTCTGCAGTATCGTGTTGGTACGCTTGCCCATGCCAATCTTCTCGGCGAGGTCGATGGCGTTAATCATGACGAGCTTAATCTTGTTCTTCGCGATGTAACGCTTGGCCTCGGCGTCGAGGTGGTGCTCAAGCTCCTTGAAGCTCCACTGGCTGTTGACCAGGAAGGTGCCGCCGGCCTTGAGCTTCTGAGCCATCTTGAAGCCCTTGGTGATGTAGCTCGGGTTGTGGCAGGCGACGAAGTCGGCCTTGTTGATGTAGTACGGGCTCTTGATTGGCTTGTCGCCGAAGCGCAGGTGGCTTATGGTGACGCCGCCGGTCTTCTTGGAGTCGTACTGGAAGTAGGCCTGGACGTACTTGTTGGTGTGGTCGCCGATTATCTTTATCGAGTTCTTGTTGGCGCCGACGGTGCCGTCGCCGCCGAGGCCCCAGAACATACATGACACGGTGCCCTTGGGCGCGGTGTCCGGGGAAGCGGTCTCGCGCAGGGAGAGCTTGGTCACGTCGTCCACTATGCCGATGGTGAACTGGGCCTTCGGGCTAGCCTTGGACAGCTCCTTGTAGACGGCGAAGATGCTGGCGGGCGGGGTGTCCTTGCTGGCGAGGCCGTAGCGGCCGCCTATCACGCGGATGTCGGTCCTGCCGGCGTTGGCCAGGCTGGTGACGACGTCCATGTAGAGCGGCTCGCCCTGGGAGCCGGGCTCCTTGGTGCGGTCGAGCACGGCTATGCTCTTGCAGGTCCCGGGGATGCACGCGAGCATCTTGTCCGCGCGCCAGGGCCTGTACAGGCGGACCTTTATCAGGCCGACCTTCTGGCCGTGGGCGTTCAGGTAGTCGATGACCTCCTCGGTCACGTCGCAGACGGAGCCCATGGCGATGATAACGCGGTCGGCGTCGGGGGCGCCGTAGTAGTTGAAGAGCTGGTAGTCGGTGCCGAGCTTGCGGTTAATCTTCTTCATGTAGTCCTCGACTATGCCGGGGACGGCCTCGTAGTACTTGTTGGAGGCCTCGCGGTTCTGGAAGAAGATATCGCCGTTCTCGTGGCTGCCGCGCATCTGCGGGTGGTTCGGGTTCAGCGCGCGGGCGCGGAACTCGTCGACAGCCTTCCAGTCGACCATGGCGGCCAGGTCCTTGTAATCCCAGACGGCTATCTTCTGAATCTCGTGGCTGGTGCGGAAGCCGTCGAAGAAGTTCAGGAAGGGGACGCGGCCCTTGATGGCGGCGAGGTGGGCGACGGCGGAGAGGTCCATGACCTCCTGCACATTGCCCTCGGCGAGCATGGCGAAGCCGGTCTGGCGGCAGGCCATGACGTCCTGATGATCGCCGAATATGCTCAGCGTGTGGCTCGCGAGGGTGCGGGCCGTGACGTGGAAGACGGCCGGGAGCAGCTCGCCGGCAATCTTGTACATATTGGGGATCATGAGCAGCAGGCCCTGGCTGGCGGTGTAGGTCGTGGTCAGGGCGCCGGAGTTGAGGGAGCCGTGGACCGCGCCGGCAGCGCCGGACTCAGCCTGCATCTCCTGCACCTTGACGGTGGTGCCGAAGATGTTCTTCTGACCCGCGGCGGACCACTGATCGACGTAGTCGGCCATCGGGCTGGACGGGGTGATGGGGTAGATTGCGGCAACCTCGGTAAAGGCGTAGCTCACGTGAGCCGCGGCCTGGTTGCCGTCCATGGTTTTGAGTTTTCTCGCCATACTTTCATCTCCAGATAAGATTAAAATAAGGTGATGGCAGCCTCCGCTTTCGGCATCAACTGCCGCTCTCTTAAAAGCGTCATAATTTTATCACTTTGTTTCCGATATGTAAACAGCTAATTGCACGTAAAACACACAAATTTTGTGCTAAGCCGCGCAATTTTTTTGCCGAAGCGGACCATGGCCGCTCGAAGCCCGCCGGGAAATGCTCTTAAACGGGCACAGGCTTTCGCGAGCTGAAGCGCGGGAGGGCGCATTTTGCATTTCCGGCCCGCGCAAACCGGCCCGGGCCGCGCTCCGCCGCCGCGGAACCGAAACGGAAAATGTGTATAATAAATACAAATCCCGCCCCGCGGGCGTAAAAAATTGACTTGTCAACAAGCGCGGGATGTATTATAATATTAAACTGCCATTCGGGCGGAAGGCCCGGTGGACGAAGCGAAAGGAGTGGCACCATGGTGAAGCTTGATAATCCCAGGGGCGACATCACCATCGAGGACGAGGTCTTCGCGAACCTGGCCGGCGACGCGGCGACAAGCTGCTTCGGCGTCAAGGCCATGGCCGCGCAGGGCCGCGACGGAGGCATTTTCCAGCTCCGCCGCGAGAATATGAGCCGCGGCGTGAAGGCCGAGCTGGGCGAGGACGGCAGCGTCTCCCTGGAGCTGCACATCGCCGTCGATCACGGCGTCAACCTCAACGCCCTTTGCAACAGCATAATGAACGAGGTCAGCTATAAGGTTTCCAAGGCCACCGGCGTCCCGGTAAAGCGCGTCGACATATATGTCGACACCATGATTATAGGTTAAGCCCGGCAAGGCGGCTTAAGACGCCGCTTTGAAGGAAATAAAGTCCCATGCCGCCCGCGGCGGCTTTCGGAAAGTTAAGTAGAACACGCTTGGAGGTAACGCCTCTTGAAAGAACAAATTGATGCGGCGCTGTTCCGCGACATAATCATCTGCGCCGGCGCGGCGCTGGAGCAGAACCGGCAGCTCATTAACGATCTCAACGTCTTCCCCGTGCCGGACGGCGACACGGGCACGAACATGTCCCTCACGATGGGCGCCGCGGCGACGGAGCTCGCCAAGCGCGACTTCGACTCGCTGGGCGCGGCGGCGGACTGCGCGGCGGGCGCGATGCTGCGCGGAGCGCGCGGCAACTCCGGCGTCATACTCAGCCTGCTCTTCCGCGGCCTCGCGAAGAAGCTCAAGGGGCGCGGCACGGCCGACTCCCGCCTCTTCGCCGAGGCGATGACCGCCGGCGTCGACGCGGCGTACAAGGCCGTGATGAAGCCCGCCGAAGGCACCATCCTCACCGTCTCCCGCGTGGCGACGAGCAGCGCGGTCGAATTCGCCGAGCACGGCGGCGACCTCGAGCTCATGTTCTCCTGCGCCATTGAGTCCGCGCAGGAGGCCCTGGCCGACACGGTGAACCTCAACCCCGTCCTCAAGCGCGCCGGCGTGGTCGACGCCGGAGGCAAGGGCTATGTCTTCATCCTCGAGGCGGCGCTCGCCGTCCTGCGCGGCGAGGCCTACGTGCCCGCGGAGCAGTACGAGTCCCGCCCCGCCGCCGAGATAAAGGACAGGGCCGACTTCGCCGAGTTTGACGAGGGCGAGATAAACTTTGCCTACTGCACCGAGTTCATCTGCTCGCGCGACAATGACCGCGACCCCGAGCGGATGCGCCAGTGGCTCACGACGATAGGCGACTGCGTCGTCCTGGTCGACGACGACGAGATTATAAAGGTCCACGTCCACACGAACAGCCCGGGCGACGTCCTGAGCGTGGCCCTGACCTACGGGCAGCTTCTCAAGGTGAAGATTGAGAACATGCGCGAGCAGCACAGCGAGATGGCCGGAGGCGAGGCTCCCGCGGCCGAGGCGCCGGCGGAGCCGGAGATAGCTCCCGCCGAGAAGGCCTACGGCGCCGTCGCCGTCTGCGCGGGTGAGGGCATGGCCGAGCTCTTCCGCGAGCTGGGCGCCGACCGTATCGTCACCGGCGGCCAGACCATGAACCCCTCCACCGAGGACATCCTCAACGAGGTCAACCGCACCCCGGCGGAGACCGTGTTCGTCTTCCCGAACAACAAGAACATCCAGATGGCCGCCGAGCAGTGCGCCCGCCTGACGGAAAAGCAGGTCGTGGTCATACCCACGAAGACCGTGCCGCAGGGCATCTCCGCCATGCTGATGATGGACGAGAGCGCGTCCGTCGAGGAGCTGCGCGAGAACATGCTCGAGGCCGCCGAGGGCGTGCACACCGCCCTCGTCACCTACGCCGCGCGCGACAGCGAATATGACGGATACGACATCCGCGCCGGCGAGTACCTCGCCCTCATGGACGGGGCCCTCCTGGGCAGCTTTAAGGAGCTGGACAGCCTCTTCGCCGCGATATCCGACCGCGCGGAGGAGTTCTCTCCCTCCGTCCTGAGCGTGTATTACGGCGAGGACGTGACGGGGGAGGAGGCCGAAAAGGCCGCCTCCGGCCTCGCGGAGCGCTTCCCCGACGCGGAAATGAGCGTGGTAAACGGCGGCCAGCCGGTCTACTACTACATGGTTTCGATAGAGTGAAAACCCGCCCTCGAAAAGCTTTTTCGACAAGCGAAAATCCCCGCCCCGGCGGGGATTTTCGCTTTCCTTCGCGCCAAAGCCGGCCGCGCGCATCCCGCCGGCACTTGACAATCCCTCCGTTCCGCGGGATAATGCGCTTATGAAAGAGCTGATAGTAAAACGAAACGACGCCGGGCAGAGGCTGGACCGCTTTGTGGGCAAGGCCGTGCCCCTCCTGCCGGAGAGTCTGCTGCAAAAATATATCCGCCTCAAGCGCATAAAATTGAACGGCAAAGGCGCGAAGCGCGACACGCGCCTCTCGGAGGGCGACGTGCTGAGCCTATATATAAACGACGAGTTTTTTGAGCCGCCGCGCGAGGAGAATTCCTATCTCAAGGTCGGCTCGCCGAAGCTGGATATCGTCTACGAGGACGAAAATATCCTCCTCTGCGACAAAAAGCCCGGCATGCTCTGCCACAGCGCCGGGCAGTGGGACTACAACACGCTTATCGCGCACATTCAGGCCTATCTCTATCAGAAGCGCGAATGGAACCCGCGCGAGGAGAACGCCTTCGCGCCCGCGCTCTGCAACCGCATAGACCGCAACACCGGCGGCATCGTGATAGCGGCGAAGAACGCCGAGACCCTGCGCGTCATGAACGAGAAGATTGCCTCCCGCGAGGTGGAGAAGTATTACCTCTGCGTCGTCGTGGGCCGGCCGAAGCCCGCCGAGGGGAAGCTGGAGGGCTTCATCTTCAAGGACGCCGTCAAAAACCGCGTCTACGTCCGCTCGAGGCCGGAGCCGGGCGCGCGCACCGCCCTGACCTATTACCGGACGATAGCCTCCGCGCGCGGCCTCTCGCTGGTCGAGTGCCGCCTCGGCACGGGCAGGACGCACCAGATACGCGCGCAGATGGCCGCCGCGGGCGCGCCGCTGCTCGGCGACGGGAAATACGGCGACGGCAGGCGCAATCGCGCCGAGGGCGAGACGGGCCAGCTGCTCTATTCCTATCGCCTGGGCTTCGACTTCAAAACGGATGCCGGAGAACTAAATTATCTCAGCGGAGCCAGCTTCAGGGTTGAGCGCGTGGGCTTCGCAGATAAATATTTCCCGGGCATAATTTTTTGATTGACAAAGCCGCGCGCACAATGTATTATTCAGTTGTAATCTGTCAGAGAGCCTCCTCTCAGGCGGCAGGGTTATTATGTGTTAGGAGCCGTAATCATCCGTGCCGTCTGAGAGGGGGCTTTCCAATTGTGCACCCGTACAATTGGAAAATCCTCTGATTAAGAGTGCAAATTTTCTCTTGGGTGGGAGGTTATAATGTCCAAAGAACTCATACGGCTTGTAAACTGCCGGATGGACTTTGACGGCGAGACCGTCCTTGACTCGATCAACATTTATTTTAACGACAGCGAATTCCTCACACTTCTCGGCCCTTCGGGCTGCGGTAAGACGACAACGCTGCGCATCATCGGCGGCTTCTTGCAGCCGACGAGCGGCGACGTGCTCTTTGACGGTGTGAGGATTAATGATGTCCCGCCCCACAAGCGCCGCGTCAACACGGTGTTCCAGAAGTACGCGCTCTTTCCCCACCTGAACGTGTTTGAGAACATCGCCTTCGGCCTGCGCATAGCAAAGCTGCCGGCGAAGGAGATAGAGGAGCGCGTCACCGAGATGCTTGAGATTGTCTCCCTCAAGGGCTTTGAAAAGCGCAAGCCCGACCAGCTCTCCGGCGGCCAGCAGCAGCGCGTCGCGATTGCCCGCGCGCTCGTGAACCGCCCGAAGGTCCTGCTACTTGACGAGCCGCTCGGCGCGCTCGACCTCAGGCTCCGCAAGGACATGCAGAACGAGCTCAAGCGCATACAGCAGCAGCTGGGCATCACGTTTATATATGTAACGCACGACCAGGAGGAGGCCCTCGCCATGAGCGACACCGTCGTCGTCATGGACCGCGGCCGCATCCAGCAGATAGGCACGCCCGAGGGGATATACAACGAGCCGAAGAACGCCTTCGTCGCGGACTTCATCGGCGAGAGCAATATCCTCGACGGCATTATGCGCGCCGACTACGTGGTCGAGTTCTTCGGCCGCAAGTTCCGCTGCCTCGACAGGGGCTTTGAGAAAGACGAGCCCGTCGACGTCGTCATACGTCCCGAGGACGTGGACATAGTCCCGGCCGACAGCGGCCACCTCTGCGGCACGGTGACGAGCGTGACCTTCAAGGGCGTGCATTACGACACCATCGTCGATTTCAAGGGCTTCAAGTGGCTCATTCAGACCACCGACCTGCACCGGCCCGGCGAATATATCGGCATAAGGCTGACGCCCGACGACATACACGTCATGCACAAGAGCGAATACTCCGGCATGTTCGGCGATTACAGCTCGTACAGCGCCGAGTACGACGAGATAAACGACCCCG
>DVJK01000071.1 GCA_018716795.1 Candidatus Scatomorpha merdipullorum
CGCCCACGCAGAGCACACAGGCCAGTATAAACGCCCAGAGCCTGATTTTTATGCCGAAAACCGCCTTCAAGGCGCGGCCGAATGCGTTCTTCATCCAAACACCTCGGTAAACAGCAACATATGCGTCGGCCAGAATGGCCGGCGCAAAAGATAAAAGTTTTTATTTAAAATCATTTTTGGCGGAGCTTTGCTTCGCCAAAAATACCTCTCGCGGAGCGGAGTGTGCGCCCATCGGCCCTCGGGCCGATGGGCGTGCGCGCAGCGCAGCGCCGGTCTCCGTTGCCCGGCTTCAGCCGGGCAGGGGACCTCTGCCGTCAAAAACGGCGTCGAGCCGTTTTTGACGGAATATTTTATGCGTCCGGCGCATACGTAAGCCCGCCGAAATACTGCGTCGGGTCTATGGTGCCGCCCGAATTGCGTATCTCGAAGTGCAGGTGCGGGCCGGTGGCCCAGCCGGTGGAGCCGACGTAGCCTATCGTGTCGCCCTTCGTCACGTTCTGCCCCGCGGTCACGGTGAGCGAGCTCATGTGCGCGTAGAGCGTGTAGGTGCCGTTGGAGTGGTAAATCATCACGTAGTTGCCGTAGCTCGAGGAGTATGTGGCGACGGTGACGGTGCCGGAGTCGGCGGCGAGGACGCTTGAGCCCGCGGCGGCGCCGATGTCTATGCCGGAGTGCCAGCGCTCGGTTCCGAATATCGGGTGGATGCGGTTGCCGTAGCCGCTGGTTATGTAGGTGCAGCCGGGCGTCGGCCAGAGGTAGCTGCCCGTGGCGGTGGAGCCGGGGCCGGTGTAGTCCTGGCCGGACTGCTGGGCCTCCTCCCTCTCGGCGGCCTCCTGCGCGGCTATCTCCGCGGCGATGGCGTCGAGCTGGGAGTTGAGGGCCTGCTCGGCGGCCTCGTTGGCGGCGTACTCCGCCTGCGCCTGCTCTATATCCGCGTCGAGGCCGGCGATAAGCTCCGTGGCCTCCTCAATCTCGGCCTCGAGCTCGGCCTTCTCGGCCTCCAGGTCGTCCTGCTTCTCGCCGAGCTCGGAGAGCGTCTGCTCATACTCGGCCTTGACGCGTTCGGTCTCCTCCCGCGCGGCGACGTAGTTCTCATACTGGCGGCGGTCGGAGTCCATTATCTCGCGGATGTCGTCCATCGCGCCGAGCAGCTCGCCGAGGCTTTTGCACTGGAAGATAATCTCGAGGTACGAGTAGTGCCCGTTCTCCTCCATGGCGCGCACGCGCCTGCAGTAGAGCTCGTACTGCTCGTCCTCGGCCGCCTGAGCCCTCTCAAGCTCCTCGGCCTTGTCCTCGATGAGGCCGGTGTATATCTCAATCTGCTCGTCGATAAGCTCCATCTCCTCGACGGCGTACTGGTTCTGCTCGTCCAGGAGGGCCTTCTTCTCAAGCACGGTCTCGCGCTCGGCCATGAGGCCGGCGATATCGGCCTGCATACCCTCGCGCTCGGCCTGGAGCTGTTCCTTCTGCTGCTCAATCGCGTCAATCTCCGACTGATAGTCGTCCGCCGCGAGGGCCCCGATGGAGCCGACGACGGAGAGCAGCAGGGAGACGAGCAGCAGGAAGGCCATTATTACGGCGATTACGGAAACTGCGGTTTTTCTCTTCATATATCACACCTTGAGGTAGTTGCGTATCGCGCTCGAGCCGCCGACCACGCCGACCAGCACGCCGACGCCGGCGAAGCATATGAGCAGCGGCCACATGACGGCGGAGACCGGCAGGAGCGTTATGAGCCCGCCCGCCACGCCGCCGACGACCTTGCCGAGCAGCAGCGAGTACAGCGCAATCTCTATGCCGAAGGCCAGAAGCCCGCCCAGGAGGCCGAGCACAAGGCCCTCAATCACGAAGGGGCAGCGGATGAAGCCGTTGGAGGCGCCGACCATGCGCATAATCGCAATCTCCTCCCGGCGGGTGAAGGTGGCGAGCTTTATCGTGTTGGACATGATGAAGAAGCTCACGACGATGAGGATGATGATGAGCGCCAGCGAGACGATGCTCACGACGTTGCGCACGGTGACGAAGGCCTCGGCGTACTCGAGGTGGGCGCTGACGTCCGCCACGCCGTCGACGGCCTCGACGTCGCGCTTGGTGTCCGCCGTCAGGCTCACGTCAGTGAGATGTATGATGTACCTGTCGCGGAAGACGCTGGGGTCGAGCAGGTCGAAGGTGCCGTCGTCATACTCCTCGCCGTAGTCCTCGCGGAAGTTCTCCATGGCCTCCGCCCTGCTCATGAATTCGGCGTCCTGGACGTTGGGCACGGCCTCTATGAGCGGCTCTATGGCGCGGGCCTCCTCCTCGCTGAGGTTTTCGTCTATGAAGGCCACGACCTCGTTCTCCTGCTCGAGGTCGGCGACGAGCTCGTTTATGTTCACGACCAGCAGGCCGAAGGAGCCCATGATTATGAGGCAGGCCATGGTTATGGTCACCGTGGCGAAGCTCATGAGCCCGTGGCTGAAGATGCCGGTGAAGCCGGATTTGATAAGATACCCTAGTCTATTCAATCTCATAGCTGTAATACCCGTCCATTCCGTCGGAGATAATCTTGCCGTCCTGTATGGCCACCACGCGCTTGGAGAAGGCGTTGACCAGCTCCTTCTCGTGCGTGACCACCAGCAGCGTCGTGCCCAGCTCGTTTATCTTCTCGAGCAGGAGCATGAGCTCCAGGCTGCGCACGGGGTCAAGATTTCCGGTGGGCTCGTCCGCGATTATCATGCGCGGGGAGTTCACAAGCGCGCGGGCGATGGCCACGCGCTGCTGCTCGCCGCCGGAGAGCTCCTGCGGGAAGCGCTTTTCCCTGCCCTTGAGGCCGACCAGCTCGAGCACGTAGGGCACGCGCTCCTTTATGGCCGAGTTCGACGCGCCGACGACGCGCATGGCGAAGGCCACGTTGTCGTACACCGTCATCTTGTCTATGAGGCGGAAGTCCTGGAATATGACGCCCAGGGTGCGCCTCAGGAAGGGCAGCTTGCGGCGCTTTATGCGCATCATGTCGAAGCCGTTGACCGTTATCTCACCCGAAGCGGCGTGTACCTCTCCGGTGAGCAGCTTGATAATTGTGGTCTTGCCGGAGCCCGAGGGCCCGACCAGGAACACGAATTCGCCGTCGTGGATGTCGAGGTCGACACCGTGAAGCGCCTCCGTGCCGCTGCTGTCATAGACCATTTTGACCGAGTTCATCTGAACCATGGGTTACTTTCCTCCGTTTGCTTCCCGGCAGCCGTAAGCCCTGCGGGCTTGGAAAACTCCTTCCGCCGAGCGTCCGTTTTTGAGGCGGCGCTCGCTTAAAATCTCGCGGAATTCTGGCTGTCGAGGTATTTTTTGACCATCATGGCGTCCTTGAAGACTA
>DVJK01000072.1 GCA_018716795.1 Candidatus Scatomorpha merdipullorum
GCCGAGCTGATGTTCTGCGACTTCCTCACCGTCGGCATGGACCAGCTCGTCAACCAGGCCGCCAAGATGCGCTATATGTTCGGCGGCAAGATTTCAATGCCCATGGTCGTCCGCCTGCCCGCGGGCGCGGGCACCGGCGCCGCGGCGCAGCACTCCCAGAGCCTCGAGGCCTGGCTGACGCACGTGCCCGGCCTGAAGGTCGTCTACCCCTCCTGCGCGGAGGACGCCCTGGGCCTCATGCTGACGGCCATAGACGACGACGACCCGGTCATGTACTTCGAGAACAAGGTCCTCATGGGCGTGAAGGGCGAGGTCAACTCCCTCGAGCCCATCCCGCTGGGCAAGGGCAAGATCTGCCGCGCGGGCGAGGACGTCTCCATCATCACCTACGGCAAGCAGGTCTACGACGCCCTCGAGGCCGCCGAGAAGCTCGCCGCCGACGGCATAAGCGCCGAGGTTATCGACCTCCGGAGCCTTTACCCGCTGGACAAGGCCCTGATAGAGGAGACGGTCAGCAAGACCCACCACGCCATCGTCGTCACCGAGGAGGTCCGCCGCGGCGGCTACGGCGGCGAGATAAGCGCCATGATAGCCGAGGAGCTCTTCGACTATCTCGACGCCCCGGTCGCCCGCATAGGCGCGCTTGACACGCCCGTGCCCTTTGCCCCGGTGCTCGAGCAGTACTACATGCCCAACGCCGAGGACATCATCCGCGCGGCCAAGAAGATGTTCTGACACAGCGCAAAACCCACACCGCGGCCCGCGTAATGGCGCAAACTGTTACGCGGGCCGCGCCCGTGAACGCATATCCGCGAAACGGAGGCGACTTATGACATCAATAGGCATAATCGCAAACCCGGCGTCGGGCAAGGACATACGCCGCCTCGTCTCCTACGCCACAACGATAGACAACAACGAGAAGGTCAATATCTGCAAGCGCATTGTCCTCGCCGCCCAGGGCATGGGCGTGGACGAGGTCGTGTTCATGCCGGACACCTTCATGATAGGCATGGCCGTGCTGGACTCGCTCGAGAGCGACGGGGTGCTGAAGATAAAGCTCAGCCTGCTCGATTTTGAGATAGAGGCGACGATGGACGACACGGTGCGCGCCGCGCGCATGATGGAGGAGCGGGGCGTCGGCAGCCTCGTGGTGCTCGGGGGCGACGGCACCTCCCGCGCCGCCGCCAAGAGCATCACCACGACGCCGCTCATGAGCATATCCACCGGCACCAACAACGTCTATCCCGCCATGATGGAGGGCACGGTCGCCGGCATGGCCGCGGCGGCCGCCGCGCTCATGGGCGAGAGCGCCAGGGACTGCTGCATACGCGACAAGAAGATAAGCGTGTATGTAAACGGTGAGCTGCGCGACATTGCGCTCATCGACGCCGTCGTCTCCGACGACTTCTACGCCGGGGCCAAGGCGATATGGGATCCGGAGCGCATAAGGCGCATCGCCGTCACGCGCTGCCACCCGGCCAGCATAGGCTTCTCCGCCGTGGCCGGGGCCTATGAGATAGTGCGCGACTGGGAGGACGCCGGCCTCGCCGTCACGCTCGGAAGCGAGGGCCGCGGCGTGCTCGCGCCCATCGCCGCCGGCGTGCTCACGCCCGTACACATAGCCGAGGCCAGGAAGCTCGCCCTCGGCGAGGAGTACGGCTTCACCGCCGAAGAGCGCTGCATGATAGCCCTCGACGGCGAGCGCGAGGTGCGCGTGCAGCCGGGCGATACGGTCACGATGGTCATAAACCGCGACGGGCCCTGGCGCATAGTCCCGCGCGATATACTCAGCCGCGCGATGGAGCTGGGTATGTACAATGTTACCTGAGGTTAGGAGGTCAGTATATGGCTAAGGTTATAGTAATGCCCAAGCTCGGTCTCACCATGACGGAGGGCACGCTCAGCAAGTGGCTCAAGCACGAGGGCGAGGCCGTCAAGGAGGGCGAACCCCTCTTCGAGGTGGAGACCGATAAGCTCACGAATACGATAGAGGCGGCCGCCTCCGGCACGCTTTTGAAGATAACCCTGCCCGAGGGCGGCGTCGCGCCCTGCATGGAGCCCGTCGCCGTCATAGGCGAGCCCGGCGAGGACTTCGCCTCCCTCCTGGGCGGCGCGGCCCCGGCGGAGGAAAAGCCCGCCGCTCCCGCAGCGGCTCCCGCCGCAGGCGCTGCCCCGGCGAGGAAGCCCGGCGAGCGCGTGCTGGCCTCCCCGGCCGCGAAGAAGCTCGCCAGGGAGCTGGGCATAGACCTGGCCATCGTGCCCGGCACCGGCCCGAAGGGCCGCGTCACCGAGGACGACGTCAGGAATTATAAGCCCGCCGCCGCTCCCGCCGCAGAGCCCGCCGAGCCCAAGGTCAAGGCGAGCCCGCTGGCCGCCAAGGTCGCCGCGGACATCGGCCTCGAGCTCAAGAACGTGCCCGCGAAGGGCCGCGTCATGGCCGCGGACATCCTCGCCGCCGTACAGAAGGGCGGCTCCGCCCCGGCGGAGGAGGCCCCGCGCGAGGAGACCGTGCCCATGAACGGCATGAGGAAGGCCATCGCCCGCAACATGCAGAACTCGCATATGACGAGCCCCACCGTCACCTTCAACCTCGGCATAGACATGACCGAGCTCAAGCGCGTGCGCGAGCAGCTCAAGGCCGCGGACCTGAAGGTGAGCTACACGGACATCCTCGTCAAGGTCGTAGCCAAGGCGCTCACGGAGTTCCCGGTCCTCAACTGCTCGGTGGCGGACGACAAGATTGTCTATAAGCACTATGTGAACATGGGCGTCGCCGTCGCGCTCGACAACGGCCTCGTCGTCCCCAATGTGCGCGACGCGGACAAGAAGGGTATAGCCGAAATCTCCGCCGAGGTCAAGGAGCTCGCCAAGAAGGCCCGCGAGGGCGGCCTCGGCATGGATGCGCTCACCGGCGGCACCTTCACCATCACGAACCTCGGCATGTACGGCATCGAGAGCTTCTCGCCCATCATAAACCAGCCCGAGGTGGCGATACTGGGCGTCAACACCATGCAGGACAAGGTCGTCGTGGTGGACGGCGAAATCTGCGTGCGGCCCATCATGAACCTCTCGCTCACCGCAGACCACCGCGTCATCGACGGCTCCACCGCCGCGCAGTTTTTGCAGCGCGTCAAGACGCTGATGGAAAACCCGGCGCTGCTGCTCGCGTAAAAGGAGGCCGAAATGAAGGAAATAGTAATGCCCAAGCTCGGCCTCACCATGACCGAGGGCACCGTCGCCGCCTGGCACAAGGCCGAGGGCGACGCGGTCAAGGAGGGTGAAGCCCTCTTCGACGTCGAAACCGACAAGCTCACGAATACGATTGAGGCCTCCGCCTCCGGCACGCTTCTGAAAATCTACGTGCCCGCCGGCGGCAGCGCCAAGTGCCTCGAGAAGGTCGCCGTCATAGGCGCCGAGGGCGAGGCCGTGCCCGACGCGGCGAGCGCCGCGGCCGCCGCGCCGGCGGCCGAAAAGCCCGCAGCGGCCGGGGCGGACAGCGTCCTCGTCATAGGCGGCGGCCCCGGCGGCTACGTCGCGGCCATACGCGCCGCCCAGCTCGGCGCGAGCGTCACCCTCGTCGAGAGCGTCAAGATAGGCGGCACCTGCCTCAACCGCGGCTGCATGCCCACGAAGGCCCTGCTGCACAGCGCCGAGGTCTACGAGCTTGCGACCAAGTCCGCGGACATAGGCATCCTGGGCCGCGACGTCGGCGTCGACTGGGCCAGGGTGCAGGCGAACCGCCAGAGCGTCAGCGACAGGCTCACAAGCGGCGTCGCCGCGCTCATGCGCGCGAACAAGATAAGGGTCGTGGACGGCAAAGCCGAGTTCACCGGCCCCAAGACCGTCCAGGTCGGCGCGGAGACCATAAGCGCCGACAAGGTGATAATCGCCGTGGGCTCCAAGCCCAACATGCCGCCCGTGCCGGGCCTCGCCGAATCCAAGGCGGCGCTCGACTCCACCGGCGCGCTGACGCTCGACCACATACCGGAGAGCCTCGCCGTCATAGGCGGCGGCGTTATCGGCCTCGAGCTCGGCAGCGTGTACATGCGCTTCGGCACGAAGGTGACGGTCATCGAGATGCTGCCCCGGCTCCTGCCCCTCATGGACGCCGAGCTCACGGGCCTCGTCCGCGCCCAGCTTGAGGCCGAGGGCATGGAGATTCTGACCGACGCCTCCGTCGTCTCCGTGAGCGACACGGCCTCCGGCGCGGAGCTCAAGGTCAAAACGGCCTCCGGCGAGCGGGTTATCGCCGCGGAGAAGATACTCGTCAGCACGGGCCGCAGCCCGCTGACCGAGGGCCTCGGCCTCGATAAGGCCGGCGTCAGGCTGGACAAGGGCTATATCGTCACGGACGAGCACCTGGAGACAAGCGTCAAGGGCGTGTACGCCGTCGGCGACTGCAACGGCAAGCTCATGCTGGCCCACGCGGCGATGGCCATGGGCGAGGCCGCCGCGGAGAACGCCATGGGCGGCAGTTCCGTCTTCGACGCCGCGGCCAGCCCGAGCTGCGCCTACATCGGCCCCGAGTTCGCCTGCGTCGGGCTCACCGAGGCCGACTGCGCCGCGCGCGGGATAGAGGTCAAGGTGGGCCGCTTCCCGACGAGCGCGAACGGCAAGAGCCTCGTCGTCGGCGCGGTGAACGGCATGGTGAAGGTTATAGCGGGCGCGAAGTACGGCGAGATACTGGGCGTCCACATCCTCGCCGACCGCGCGACGGATATCATCGAGGAGGCCGCGCTGGCCATAAGGCTCGAGGCCACGATAGACGAGCTGGTGGACACGATACACTGCCATCCCACCGTCAGCGAGGCCCTGCGCGAGGCCGCCCTCGCCGCAGAGAAGCGCGCCGTCCACATCCCGAACAAGAAGTAGGAGGCAAGACCATGCTTGTTGCAGCTTTTATATTCATAGCTCCCGGAGCCGACCCCGCCGTCCACCGCAAAACGGTGGAGACGCCGGGCGTGCAGCTCACCGCCGTGGGCGTCGAGACCTACGAGCAGGGCGTCGCCGTCGCCGTTGAGATGGCCGAGAAGGGCTGCGGAGCCATAGAGCTCTGCGGCGGCTTCGGCATCCGCGGCACGTATATGGTGCAGGAGGCCGTCAAGGGCAAGGCCCGCGTCGGCGCCGTCCGCTTCGACCTCCACCCCGGCCTGGACAACAAGTCCGGCGACGAGCTGTTCTGAGAAAACGAAATAAGCCATAAAAAGGGCGTCAGCTAAACAGGCCGACGCCCTTTTTGCGCGCTCAAACCTCCGTGCTGTCCAGCACCTCGCGCAGAAGGCTCAGATATTGCTTTGCCTCGGCCGCAAGAGAGACGTCCCTGGGGTAGATGCAGTACATATTGGACTCATAATCCGGCAGCGGGATGCAGACCCAGTTGTTCTTGTCGGCCAGCTCCTTCGGGCCGGATATGCCCATGCTGTATGCGTCCGTCAGGCCGACAAGCTGGGCCTTCCAGTCGATGTTGTCGACATAGATGCACTTCTTCGGGCTGGCCGCGCCCAGAACTGAGAAATATGAGAGCTGGCTGAAATCCAGCGCGTAGTCCAGGCGGTCGATGGGGTTCGAATAGCTGACATAGGGATAGTCCTGAAGCCGCGCGAAGTCAAAGGGCTCGCCGGGCGTCCAGCCCTCGAGCGCCGGGTGGCCGCGGCGCAGGTTGACGTTAAGCGTCTGCCGGGTGAGGTGCTCCACCTTCAGGCCGCGGTTCGCAAGCTCCTCGCGCTGTATTTCATCCACAAGGTAGGGCATGGTGATGACGCCGAGGTCGCAGCGCCGCCTGGCGACCCTGTCCACGCAGGAGGGGAAGTAGTCTATCGACAGAGTGAAATCCATGCTTTCGCCGCCCTGGTACATCCTGCACAGGCGCTCAAAGGCCTCAAAGCAGTG
>DVJK01000073.1 GCA_018716795.1 Candidatus Scatomorpha merdipullorum
GGGCCCGGCGGACTTCGACGTGGACGGCGGCGATATCTGCATCCTCAACACCGCCGACAACAGCGTCTATGTCTACTCCGGCGGCGAGCTCGCGCGGCGGATTGACCTGGATGTCACCGGCCTCTACGCCATACGCATGGCGGCCGAGGACGGGAACGTGTATATCTTCGGCGTCGAGCAGGAGAGCCGCCGGCCCGCCTTCGCCGCCGTCGACGCGGAGGGGAGGGCGCAGAGCCTGCCCTTCATGGAGCACCTGGGCAGCGAGTCCGTCGCCGGCCTGAGCGCGAACGGAAGCGAGCTCTATGTCGAGGAGGGCGGCCTCTATTGGACCTTCGACCTCGAAAATCCTGACGCCGCGCCCGAGAGCTCCGAGGCCTACCGCCTCGCCGACGGCACGCTCTGGGAGCCGCACTTCGCCGGGAACGGCATTTTGACGCACACCATGACCCTCGACGTCACGCACCCCGACGGCAGGACGCTCACAATACCCTTCGAGGCCGCCTGCGAGCACGCCGGCTTGGGCGGGCTGAGGCTCCTACGCTGCGGCGGCGGGCAGTACGACGTGTACGTCGTCGAGATAACGCAGGACGAGGAGTATTGGATACACACGGCGGAATACGTCCTGCGCGTGGACGAAAAGGGCACGCCGCTCTATGTGTACACCGACTCCAGCTCCGCCGAGCTGCACAACACGCGGCTCGACTCCGGCGCGCTCTACTCCATGAGCGTGGACGGCTCCACTCTCAGCATAAAGCGCCTCCCGGACGTCTTCATAACTCCCTGGGCGAGGTATGAGTCGCCCCTCGCCGGCATAACGCCGCCCTCGCCCGAGCCGGAGCCAACGCAGAGCGCCGTGCCCGCCCCGGCGGAATCGGCCCCTCAGGCCTGAGCGGCCGCCGGTTCACAAAACCCCGCGGCATAAAAAAGGGGCGCCGGTCTCCCGACCGGCGCCCTTTTTGCGCCCTTTATGCGTTACACGGCTATGCGCCGCGCGCCGACGTACATCCTCGAATAATAGCTCTCGTCCAGGCTGTTTATCGTGACATAGCCCGCGCCGGAGCTGGAGTGGATGAACTGGCCATCGCCTATGTAGATGCCGACGTGGCCGATGGCCTCGCTCGAGCTGGCGAAGAAGACGGCGTCGCCTATCTGCAGCTCGCTCTTGTCGACGGCGGTGCCGTTCTTGTAGATACCCGCGGCGGTGCGGTTGGTCTGATAGCCGAAGCTCTTGAAGACATAGCTCACGAAGCCGGAGCAGTCGAAGCCCGAGGGGCTTGAGCCCGCCCAGACATAGGGCACGCCCATGTACTGCCTGGCGAAGGCGACAATCTGCTGGCCGACGGTGACGTTGGCGGCCGGGGCCTCGCCCGTGCGCTCGCCGAGCTCGACATAGTCGCTGCGGATATAGCCGCTGACGCCGCCGGCGTTCACGCGGTACCAGACTCCGTCGACGCCCGTGACCTCGACGCTCTCGCCGAAGCTCGTGACGCGGAGTATTGCGCTGTCCGTGCCCGCGCCGGAGCGCATGCGCACGTCGGTGCCGTTGACCCAGCCCGCAGCGGAGACGTCCATGGTCTCGGCGAAGCTGAGATAGTCGGCGGACATATAGCCCCAATTGCCGTTGACGTACACGCGGTACCAGCCGTTTTCCGGCCCGCTTTCAACTATCATGGAGCTGCCCCTGGCGGCGGTGAGGAGGATGGAGTTGTCCGTGCCCGCGCCGGAGCGCAGGTTGACTTCTGTGGTGGTGGCCGCGCCGCCTATGCAGTCGGCGGCCGCGGTGCCGGCAATCGCGCAGCAGCAGAGCGCCGCCGCGACGAGGGTGCGGAGTATCTTTTTCTTGCTCATGTCTCTATCCTTTGCTTTATCCCGGGTTTAATCGCGCGGCCGCCGGTGCGGCCGCGGCTTTATTTCTGCAGGGCCCTGTCGAGCCAGACGGACGCGACGTCCATGGCCGCGTACAGGCTGGCCTTCTCGCTGCGCTTCACAACGCGCTCGCGGCTCTTGAGCGAGGGATCCGTCAGCTGAAGCTGCACGGAGACCTTCGTGGCCACGTCCAGGTCCTCGACCTTCTTGGTCTCGAGAATCTGCATCATGATGATGTATTTGTCGGCCATGCTGCCGAAGTAGATAATGTCGTCCTTCCTGCGGAGCGGATGCCCCTTGTAGACAAGCTCCTTCGCTGCTGCCATAAGCACATACCTCCTTTTCGGCGGTTACAAGCCTTCAAACGTTGTAACCGAATTGTAACTCATCTTTTCCGTTTTGTCAACATCAAACGGAGAAATTTTCGGGCCGGAGTGAGCGCTCCGGCCCGAAAAACGGGATAAAGCCAGGATTATAGGGGTGTTTTCGGGGATTGACAAATATTTTCCGGCGCAAAGACAAGCTTGCGCATTGGAAACAAAACTGTAACTATTGCGCTATGCCGCGCCGCCGACGGGCTCCGTGGGCTCGATTTCCTCGCCGTCCTCCGGCCCGTCGTCGGGTATCATGGTGTAGAGCGGGCGGTCGTCGGTCTCGTCCGGTCGCTCGCTCTCCTCCGGCTCTGCCGAGGGCGTCGGGGAGGGGGAGGGGCTTGTGAGGTCGCCGAAAATCATCGTGTCGCCGCCTATGCTGCTGGGGTCGGTGAAGCTCCGGCGGGCGAGGCCCTCGTGCACCTCCTGCATGATGTTGCGCCAGATGACGCAGGCGGGATTATACCAAGTGATGGGCGCCGGTATGTCGTAGCCCGTCCAGACCGCGCCGATATAGTAGGGCGTCATGCCGACGAACCAGCGGTCGTCGTTCCCGCCGGAGGAGCCGGTCTTGCCCGCTATCTCCTGCGTGTAGAAATTGGCGCTGGAGCTCGTGCCGCCGTTGGCGGAGCCTATCATCATGTCGGTGACGTTGTTGGCCGCGTTCGTGCGCAGGGCCTGGCGCTGCACGACGGGATTGTCCAGCACGACGCCGCCGTTGGAGTCGAGCACCTGCGTGTAGGTCCGCGACTCGCTGAAGACGCCGTTGTTGGCGAAGACGGTGTAGGCCTGGGCCATCTCGCGCACCGTGACGCCGTAGGTCAGCTCGCCGAGGGCGAGGGGCGAGGGGTTGTAGTCCGCGTCGACGAGCGTCGTGATGCCGAAGATGTCGCGCAGATAGTTGTAGCTCGTCTCTATGCCCAGCTTGTCGAGCAGCTGGATGGCGACGGTGTTCTTCGAGAGGACGAGGCCCTGGCGTATCGTTATCGGCCCGTCGGCATAGCCGTCGGTGTTGGTGGGGTAGAAGCTGATGTGGTCGAGCGTGTACTTGCCCGAGCCGGGCGCGGCGTCAATGACCAGGGTGTTCTGCGTGACGATGCCGAGGTCGAAGGCCGGGCCGTAGACCGAGAGGGGCTTTATCGCGCTTCCGGGCGGACGGGTGGTGTCCGTGGCCCGGTTGAGCACGAGGTTGCCCGTCTTCTCGCCGACGCCGCCGCACATGGCGACGATGTCGCCGGTGTAGGGGTCTATGATGACGATGGCGCTCTGCAGCTGCTGATTCGTCGTGTGATAGACGCTCGGGAAGTTGTCGGTATTCTCGTAATAGGCGTCCACGATGCCCTGGATGCGCGCGTCGCAGCAGGTGTGTATCTGATAGCCGCCGTTATAGAGCAGGCGCTGCGCCGTCTCGTAGTTGACGCCGCGCACCTCCATGAGGTCGGCGAGCACGTCGTCTATGACGGCCTCGACGTAGTAGGGGTATATCTCCTGCTCGGGCGCGGTGTTCTCGCCGCGGACGAAGACCAGCTCCTCGTTGACGGCCTCGGTGTACTCGTCATAGTCGATATAGCCCTGCTCGTACATCTCACGCAGGACCGTGCGCTGCCGCTCCTTATTGTTCTCAACGCTGTAATAGGGGCTGTAATAGGTGGGGAGGTTGACTATGCCGACAATCGAGGCGCACTCGGCCAGCGTGAGCTCGCTCGGCTCCTTGCCGAAGTAGGTCTGCGCCGCGGTGTATATGCCGTTGCAGCCCTCGCCGAAGTAGACCGCGTTGAGATACCACTCGATTATCTCCTCTTTGTCGTACTTCTTCTCAAACTCCAGCGCGCGGAATATCTCCACGAGCTTGCGCTGGACGGTGACCTCGTTCTCGCCGGTCAGGTTCTTTATAAGCTGCTGGGTTATCGTCGAGCCGCCGAAGGTGTCGTCCATGCTGAGGAACATGTTGAACACCGCGCCGACAGTGCGGTACCAGTCCACGCCCTTGTGCGTGTAAAAGCGCTTGTCCTCTATCGCCACAAGCGCGTGCTCCAAATCCTCGGGTATGTCCTCATAGTCGACCCAGATGCGGTTTTCGCCGCCGGAGAGGGTGGCCAGGACGTTCCCGCCCGCGTCGTAAACCGTGCTGGATTCCGAGAGCGAGAAGTCGTCGAGCGAGACGTCCAGCTCGTCGACCAGCGTCGTCTTGACATAGAAGGCGAAGATGCAGACGAAAAGCAGCATCGTCGTCAGCAGGATGAGGATGGCCGTGAGAATTATTTTAAGCGCGAGGCTCAGCGCGCCGCCGACGGCCCCGCCGGCGGCCTTCGCGGCCTTCTCCGCCTTTTCGAGTTTGTTGTTATCCCTGGACATTATGCACCTCCGTGCTGGGTATAAGCGCACTCAAACCATTCTAACCCGGTATTATATCATATTCCGTCGGAAAGTAGTAGACAAACTTTTAAATATTTTCTCGCCGGGCTCCGCCCGCCGCGGCCCGGCGCATTGTATTTTTTCCCTCCGAAGGCGGAATAATTAAGTAAATGCCGGCGCCGGATGCGCGGCGCCCAATGCAAAGGAGGACATATACAATGAAGACGTGGATAAAGCTCGCGGGCACGGGCGTGCTGGCCGCCGCCGCGGTCTGGAGCGCGGCCGCCGCGATAAGCGGCATAAGCTCGCCCGCGCAGGCGGCCGACAGCTATGAGGGCGTGGCCCTGCCCGCGCCGGAGAGCGGCGCGGAGTTCGTCCTGCGCGAGTACGACGGCTGCGTGGCGGTGTTCGCCGCAGGGGAGAAGAAGCCGGTGACATTGACCGACATAGAGGTCAGAGGTCTGCGCCGCGCCGACCGCGAGCTCCTGAGCGCCGGCCTGCCCTGCGCCGGACGCGAGGAGGTGCTGGCCCTGCTGGAGGACCTGGGCTCCTGAACGCATACAAATACTGAGAATTTTTCGCCGTCTTGGGCCGAATAAAGGGGGATACCCGGACGAATTTCGGATATTCTGAATTTTTCCGCCGGCCTTTTCGAAAAATCTGATTGATTTCCGGACACAAATGAGTTACAATAGCTCCAGAGAGAGCGGCGCGCCCATACGAGCGGAGGGTTCCCCATGGATGAAGAATACGGCAACTATATAACCATTGAGGACGAAGAGGGCAACGAGTTTGAGCTCGACCAGCTCGACACGCTCGAGTATGAGGACGAGGAGTATAACCTCTTCCTGCCCGCCAATATGGAGCCGGACGATCCCGACTACGGCTACATCATCCTCCAGACGGACTACGATGAGGAGAGCGGCGAATTTGCGTACAACTCCGTAGACGACGAGGAGCTGCTTGTGAGGGTATACGACCTCTTTATGGAGAAGCTCTTCGGCGACGAGGATAGTGACGAGGGCGGGGAGGAATAAGTTCCGGCCCGTACACGATTTGTTCAAATCCTGCCCTGTGCGTGGACCTTTCTTTGGGCCCATATAAACCCACATCATTTATAAGGGACGCCATATTCCCGCGCGGATTGCAGGCCTCCCGGCCCCCTTCGAGGTGCGTTGGAAGTTGGAAGCGTGGTAGCGC
>DVJK01000074.1 GCA_018716795.1 Candidatus Scatomorpha merdipullorum
CGAGGCAGTCGGCGGCGGCGACGGTCTTCCCGTCGTCGTTCATGCGCATGTAGAAGGCCTTTATCTCCTTCGGGTAATCCGTGACGAAGATGGGCTTTTTGAAAATCTCCTCGGTGAGGCAGCGCTCATGCTCGGTCTGGAGGTCGCAGCCCCAGTAGACCTTGTAGTCGAATTTGTCGTTGCGCTGCTCGAGCAGCTTTATGGCCTCGGTGTAGCTCACGCGGCCGAAGTCGCTGGAGGCGACGTGCTCGAGCCGCTCCCTGAGGCCCTTGTCGACGAAGCTGTTGAAAAAGTCCATCTCCTGCGGGCAGCGCTCCATTACGCGGCGTATCACGTACTTTATCATCGCCTCGGCGTTATCCATGTAGTCCGTGAGGTCGGCGAAGGCCATCTCGGGCTCTATCATCCAGAACTCGGCGGCGTGGCGCTGGGTGTTGGACTTCTCGGCGCGGAAGGTGGGGCCGAAGGTGTACACGTCGCCGAAGGCCATGGCGAAGTTCTCCGCGTTGAGCTGGCCGGAGACGGTGAGGCTCGCCTTCTTGCCGAAGAAATCCTGGCTGTAATCCACGCTGCCGTCCTCGGTCCTGGGCACGTTGTTGAGGTCGAGGGTGGTGACCTCGAACATCTCGCCCGCGCCCTCGCAGTCGCTGGCGGTTATGAGCGGGGTGTGGACATAGACGAAGCCGCGCTCCTGGAAAAATTCGTGTATCGCCGCGGCGGCGACGGAGCGGACGCGGAAAACGGCGGAAAAGAGGTTCGTGCGCGGGCGCAGGTGCTGTATCGTGCGCAGGAAATCTATGCCGTGGCGCTTTTTCTGAAGCGGATAGTCGGGCGTGGAGACGCCCTCGACCTCGACGGAGCGCGCCTTGAGCTCAAAGGGCTGCTTGGCCTCCGGCGTCAGCACCAGCTCGCCGCGGACAATAAGCGCCGCGCCGACGTTCTGGCGGGCAATCTCGTCGTAGTTCTCAAGGGCGGCGCGCTCGAGCACGACCTGCAGGTTCCCGTGAGCCGAGCCGTCGTTGAGGGCGACGAAGCCGAAGTTCTTCATGTCGCGTATCGTCCTGGCCCAGCCGCAGACGGTTATCTCCCGGCCGGTGAAGCTCGCCGCGTCGGCGTATATGGCGGCTATGCGCTCTCGTTTCATGTGTATACCTCCCGTGGACGCGCCGGAGCCCGCCCGCTTTAAATTTTCTTAACCCGCGCCGTCATGTCTATTTACATACGGAGCATTATAGTATTATAATCGTAGCGTGCAGATTTTTCAATGCTTTTCTCACACGGAGGAAATTTGAAATGATTTATAACGACATTATCGAGCTGATAGGCTCCACCCCTCTCCTGCGCCTCAACCGCTTCGCGCCGGGCCTAGACCTCCTCGCGAAGCTGGAGCGGCAAAATCCCGCCGGCAGCGCCAAGGACCGCGCCGCGCTCTATATGATACGCGACGCCGAGGCGAATGGCGCGCTCGCGCCCGGCGGCATGATAATCGAGCCGACGAGCGGCAACACCGGCATAGGCATCGCCGCCCTCGCCGCCGTGCTCGGGTACAAGGCGGTCATCGTCATGCCCGACTCCATGAGCGTGGAGCGCGTCAAGCTCATCGCGGCCTACGGCGCGGAGGTCGTCCTCACGCCCGGGGCCGAGGGCATGAGCGGCGCGGTCGCGAAGGCCGAGGAGCTGCATGCGGCCAATCCCGGCAGCGTGATAGCCGGGCAGTTTGAAAACCCCGCCAACCCCCTCGCGCACTATGAGACGACCGGCCCCGAAATCTGGGCCGACGCCGAGGGGCGGGTCGACGCCTTTGTCGCCGGCGTGGGCACGGGCGGCACGATAACGGGCGTCGGGCGCTGCCTCAGGGAGAAGAACCCCGGCGTGCGCATAATCGCCGTCGAGCCCGCGGGCAGCCCGCTTCTGAGCGAGGGCCGCTCCGGAGCGCACGCCATCCAGGGCATAGGCGCGAACTTTGTGCCCGAGGCGCTGGACACCTCGGTCTATGACGAGATAATCACCGTCTCCGACGAAGACGCGCTTGAGAGTATGCGCGCGCTGGCGCGCACGGAGGGCCTTCTCGCCGGCGTCAGCTCCGGCGCGGCGGCCTGGGCGGCGCGCGAGGTCGCAAAGCGGCCCGAGTTCGCCGGCAAGCGCGTGGTCTGCCTCCTGCCCGACACGGGCGAGCGCTATCTGAGCGTGCTGTGAGCCTATGAAGAGCCTGCTGCTTATAATAAACCCCGTCGCCGGACGGGGCACATACAAGAACGGCCTCGGTGAGGCGCTGCATATCCTGCACTCCGCCGGGTACGCGCCCACGGTGCGCTTCACCACCCGCGCGGGCGAGGCGGTGGAGCTCACCGCGGCGAGCGCGGGATACGACATGCTCTGCTGCATGGGCGGCGACGGGACGCTCTCCGACGTGATAGAGGGCCTGATGCGCCTGCCGGAGGACGCCCGCCCGCCGATAGGCTATTTCCCGCTGGGCACGGCCAACGACGTCGCCTCGACGCTCAAGCTCCCGAAGGGCGACAGCGCGGCCTGCGCGCGACGCATTGCCGGCGGGGAGGAAAAATACTGGGACGTCGGCGGCATGGGCGGCGGGCGGTACTTCACCTATGTCGCCGCCTTCGGGGCCTTCACCGACGTCAGCTATGAGACGCCGCAGCAGAGCAAGCAGGCGCTCGGCCACCTGGCCTATATCCTCGAGGGCATGAACCGCATAACCCGCCTGCCCCACGCCAAGTGCCGCATCGAGCTCTCGGGCGGCGAGGTCGAGGAGGGCGACTTCATCTTCGGCGGCGTGACGAACTCGCTCTCCGTCGCGGGGCTCGTGAAGCTCGATCCCGGGCTTGTCGGGCTCGACGACGGGCAGTTTGAAATAAGCCTCGTGCGCTATCCGGAGACGCTGGCCGAGCTCAACACGCTCATGGGCCAGGCCGTCAGCAAGAATCTGAACGGCCCCGCGCTCAAGATTCTCCACGCCGAAAGCGTAAAGTTCAGCTTCGAGCGCCCGGTCAGCTTCACCCGCGACGGCGAACCCGGCGGCAGCTATACCGAGCTGACCATAAAAAACCACCGCCGCGCAGTGAGGATTATCTGCTGAGGCGGCGGTCCGGCTGCATGAGCTTTTTGCCTCCCCGCGCCGCCTGTCGGGGTAGTTTGCTGTCAACGGAAAGACCGGACGGCTTGGCCGTCCGGTCTCAGACTGTCGACAAACGCGCTCGTGACAGGTTTCGGAGGGAAAGATATTGTGAAAGAAAACCGTCAGGGTTGTCTTTCACGTTCAATTCGAGCGCTTTTCAGAACACAGAAATGTTCTGAAAAACGCTTTTCAGCTTGTCGAAAAAGCTTTTTCGGCAAGCTGAAACCGGACGGCTTGGCCGTCCGGTCTTTTTTTATGCTTTTTTCGCGGGTATCGCTTTGTTCACTACATAGCAGAGCAGCATGGTTATGAGCACGCTGGGCAGGGTGTAGCCGGTGGGGAGGTCTACGTGCATCATGAGCCGGTAGATTGCGAGGCCGACGGCCCAGACTATGAGGTTCGGCCAGTCGAAGGCGGCGGCGAAGCTGTCCTTCTTCAATATGAAGTAGGTCGTGAGCTGCACGGCTATCATGGGCGCGAACACGCTTCCTATAAGGTAGAGGAAGTTCATGATGTTGTCCATGACAAAGAGGCAGGCGCCCACGGTTCCTATGACGGTGGCGATGATGCCCATGGTCTTGCCGCTGAGCTTTTTGGTGAGGCTCTCGGCGGAGACGCCGGCGCTGAAGGCGTCGAGGAAGGTGGTCGTGACCGTGGAGAGAATCATGATGAGCAGCGCGGCGATGCCGAGACCGGCCTTGAGCATGATGTCGGCGATGTTGCTCCCGCCGGTGTATATCGCGAGGCCCATGCCTATGACGTACATCCAGCAACTGACAAGGCCGTAGGTTATCGTGCTCCAGAGCGTGGCCTTGAAGGGCTTCTCCGCCTCGCGCGTGTAGTCGCTTATGACGGGCAGCCAGCTCAGCGGCATGGCGACGGCGTTCTCGACGCCCATGCCGAAGGTGAAGACGTCCGTGCTGCTCGCGCCGGGGTTGCCCTCGCGGAATATGACGACGCTCAGCACCACGGTGAGGATGAAGAGCAGGGCCATGGTAATCTTGTTCAGGAGGCCGAGGTTCGTGACGCCGATGGCTATCCAGACGATTATGAGCACGCCTATGACGATGCTCCAGACGGGGATGCCGAAGGCGAAGAGCTCGTTCGTCGCAAGCGCGCCGTCGTAAATCATGATGCCCGTCCAGCCGACGAGCTGCACGACGTTCAGGAGGGCGAAGAGCATGCCGCCCTTGGCGCCGAAGCTCATCTTCGTCGTCTCCATGGCGCTCTTGCGCTCGCGCCCGCCGATGAGGCCCGCGAGGAAGAAGAGCACGCAGCCGATAACGTGGCCGAGCAGGATTGCGGCGATGCCCTTGCCCATGCCGAGCGGGGCGAAGTAGGTGCCGGTCAGGATCTCGGCGAGGGAGACGCCCGCGCCGAACCAGATGAGGGAGTTTGCAAAAGTGCTTGTACGTTTCATGTCAGCGCGCCTCCTGCTTGTATTCATTTTTGATGTCGAACGCGTGATTCATCGGCCCGCGCCCATGGCCGAGGTCGAGCATGTCGTTCAGCGCGCCGGAGAGGTAGGCCTTCGCGCGCTCGACGCTGTCGGGGAGGTTGAAGCCCTTGGCGAGGTTCGCGGCAATCGCGCTCGAGAGCGTGCAGCCGGTGCCGTGGGTGTTGGGATTCGCTATCCGCCTGCCGTAGAACCAGCGCGCCTCGCCGTCCGCGTAGAGGAGGTCGTTGGCGTCGTTCAGGTCGTGCCCGCCCTTGCAGAGCACGGCGCAGCCGAAGCGTTCGGAGATGGCCTTCGCGGCCTTCTCCATGTCCGCGGGAGACTTTATCTCCATTTCGGAGAGTATTTCGGCCTCCGGGATGTTGGGCGTGCAGACCTCGGCGAGGGGCAGGAGGGCGTTCTCCAGCGCGCCGACGGCGTCCGCCTGGAGGAGGCGCGAGCCGCTTGTGGCGACCATGACCGGGTCGACCACGATGTGCCGGGCCTTATAGAAGCGCAGCTTCTCCGCGATGACCTCTATGAGGCCGCTGGAGGAGACCATGCCTATCTTGACCGCGTCGGGGAAGATGTCCGTAAACACGGCGTCCAGCTCCTCGGCGAGGAAGTGAGGCGTGGCCTCCATGATGTCTGTGACGCCGGTGGTGTTCTGGGCCGTCAGGGCCGTTATCGCGCTCATGGCGAATACGCCGTTGAGCGTCATGGCCTTCAGGTCAGCCTGAATCCCGGCGCCTCCGCTGGTGTCGCTGCCAGCGATCGTCAATGCTGTTCTCATTGCGATTTCCCCTTTCTCAGCATTGAAGTTTTATATAGCGGTCTGAAGTGGTGCTCCCGACAGGCCGCTGACAGGCGCGCGAAGCGCGAGTGTCTGTGGTTGGTTATTTTATTATTTGGGTGCGGATTTGTACCCGCCAGCTGTTTGGCGGAAACCTGCGGGTTTAAGCAATAACCTCCCTCTTGGAGGTAGGTGGCCGGCGCGAAGCGCCGGTCGGAGGGAGTTTTGACCGCTCCGCGGTCAACTGCCTGAGCTCCGCTCAGGCAGAACTCCCCCAGTCAGCTTCGCTGACAGCCCCCTCCAAGAGGGGGCTGAATACCACGCCTAATCTACAACCCGTCAGCGGCCAATCGCGGTCGGCGATGCGAAAAACGTTTACAACTTAGGGATAAAAACCTCGGAATAGCGCCCGTTTGGTAAAATCGCAAGCGC
>DVJK01000075.1 GCA_018716795.1 Candidatus Scatomorpha merdipullorum
TGCGCATTATACTGTAGATCATCAATATGGCGTCAGCTTTCCTGCCGGTTTGAGCATTTCTTTCTCCGGAAGCTATTCTACATACGGAATTAAAAACTTGACGGTAAGGGCAAAGTAGAGGTGAAGGTATGACGATGGCAGATGCCACAATGTGGTTTATCATTTGCGAGGCCGCTTTTCCATGCATACTGTATGCGGCGCTGAAGGACGAGAGCAAGCTGAAAGGGCTGTTTGTCGGACTGGCCTGTCTGGTCAACGCATTCGCAGCCTATTGTCTAGTGATATTCGTTGCGGCGTAATTTAATATGCGGCAGCGCGTAAGCCGCTCAGAGCAGCCACATTTCAGGCCCGTTCTGAGCGGCTATTTACATCTTATTGCTTTTACGTTACAATACGAGATGCGTTAAAGGAAACCAAAGACGCGCCGGGGCCCGGCTGCCCGGCGCGGATTACTCGGGAGGTGTTCACCATGCGCGTACTCATAATAGGCGCGGGCGCTTCGGGGATGCTTGCGGCGCTGACCGCGGCGCGCTCGGGGCATGAGGCGGTGCTCTTTGAGCGGCAGTCGCGCGTCGGGCGCAAGCTCGCCGCCACGGGCAACGGCCGCTGCAACATAACAAACACCGGCGCGGACGTGAGCCGTTACCACGGCGAAAACCCGGAGTTCGCCCGCCCGGCGCTGGAGGCGCTGCCCGTCTCGGACACCCTCGCGCTCTTTCGCGGCATCGGCCTGCTGACGCGCGAGGAGTACGGCGGCAGGGTGTATCCCCTCTCGAACAGCGCGAATTCCGTCACCGACACGCTCCGCTTCGCGCTCGAGGCCGAGGGTGTCCGGCTCGTGAGCGGCGACCGCGTCCGCGCGCTCAGCCGCGCGGCGGAGGGCTTCGCGGTCACGACCGAGAGCGGCGCGCGCGTCGAGGGCGCGGCGGCGATTGTCGCCTGCGGCGGGCTCGCGGGAGAAAAGCTCGGCGGCGGCAGGGACGGCTATGAGCTTTTGAAATCGCTCGGCCACTCGCGCACGGCGCTCTATCCCGCCCTCGCGCAGATTGCCACCGCGCCGGAGTTCCCGCGCTCGCTCAAGGGCGTCAAGGCCGACTGCGCCATGCGCCTCACGCGCGGGCGCGAAGTGCTCGCGGAGTCGTCCGGCGAGGCGCTTTTCGCGGAGACCGGCGTCTCCGGCCCCGCGGCCTTCGACCTGGCGCGCACGGTGTCCGCGGAGGGCGAGGGGCTCACGCTGACGCTTGACTTTCTGCGCGATTACAGCTTCGGCGAGGTGCTCGGCTATCTACGCTCGCGGCTTGAGAACGCGCCGCAGCTGACGGCGGGCGAGCTCTTTATCGGCGCGGCGCCGAACCGCCTCGCGCGGATGCTGGCCAAGTACGCGGGCCTGAAGCAGGACGCCCCGGCCGCTTCCCTCGACGCGCGCGCTTTAAAATCCCTCGCGGGCGCGGCCAAGAACTTCGCCCTGCCCGTGCGCGGCACGGAGGGCTTCGCCGCCGCGCAGGTCACGGCGGGCGGGATAAGGACCTCGGAATTCGACGCCGCGACGATGCGAAGCCGCCTCGTGCCCGGGCTCTACGCCTGCGGCGAGGTGCTGGACATAGACGGCGACTGCGGCGGCTTCAACCTCCAGTGGGCCTGGTCGAGCGGGCACCTCGCGGGGAGGCTGCTATGAAAACGGTACCCAATCTCACGCTCGCGCCCGGCGCGGATGAGCGCAGGCTGTACGAGCTAGCGGCGAAAAAGCTGGGCGTCCGGCCCGGCGCGATAGAGGAGCTGCGGATAAAGCGGCGCAGCCTCGACGCGCGGCGCAAGGGCGCGATAAAATACGTATACACCGTCGACGTGCGGCTCAAAGGCGAGCCGGCGGAGGGCGCGGACGCATACGAGATCCCGCGCCTCACGCCGTGCGGCGCGCCGCCGGTGATCGCCGGCTTCGGCCCGGCGGGCATGTTCTGCGCGCTCACGCTCGCGCGGGCGGGCCTCCGGCCCATAGTCCTCGAGCGAGGCGCGGACGTGGAGACGCGCGCGGCGAAGGTCGCCGCCTTCCGCGCCGGCGGAGATCTGGACGCTGAGTGCAACGTCCAGTTCGGCGAGGGCGGGGCTGGGACCTTTTCCGACGGGAAGCTCAACACCGGCACGCACGACAAGCGGATAACGCACGTCCTGCGCGAATTTTACCTCCACGGCGCGCCCGAGTCCGTCACCTACGACGCCAAGCCGCACGTGGGCACGGATGTGCTCTCGCGCGTGGTGAAGTCCGTCCGCGAGGAGATAATCTCCCTCGGCGGCGAGCTGCGCTTCAATTCGCGGCTCGCGGGCCTCGCGATTGACGAGACGGGCGCGGTCACGGGCGCGCGGGTCGTCTCCGGCGGGGCGGAGTACGTCGAAAGGTGCTCCGCGCTCGTGCTGGCCACGGGGCACAGCGCGCGGGATACCTTTGAAATGCTGCTCGCGAGCGGCGTGCCCATGGAGCCGAAGGCCTTCTCCCTCGGCGCGCGGATTGAGCACGGCCAGGCCGCGCTCGATTTGGCGCAGTACGGCGTGCCTCG
>DVJK01000076.1 GCA_018716795.1 Candidatus Scatomorpha merdipullorum
TGGACGGAGAGGTTTTCAACCGTTATCATGGGCATGGCGGGCCCTCCTTTCAGCTCTGGTATTCAAACTCGATGTCGTAAATGCTGACTGTGTCGCCGTCCTTAATCCCCTCGGCCTCAAGCCGGTCGAAGAAGCCGGCCTGCCGCAGGCGGCGGTCGAAGTACATGCGGCTC
Source organism: Candidatus Scatomorpha merdipullorum (assembly GCA_018716795.1). Lineage (GTDB taxonomy): Bacteria > Bacillota > Clostridia > Oscillospirales > Oscillospiraceae > Scatomorpha > Scatomorpha merdipullorum. The sequence continues at coordinate 174 of DVJK01000076.1, forward strand.
TCATAGTCGCCGAAGTTTATGCTCGCGACGAGCCGCGCGAGCCAGGCGCCCTCGCAGTACCAGCTGTCGCCGTCATGGCGTATCGAAATCTCGTCCGGCGAGCCGAGCTCCGGCTCGGGCGGGACGTAGTCGGCCTCGTAGACCGTGACGGGTGGCAGTCGGTCGAGCTCCGAGGCCGCGGCGAGCATGAGCTCGCGCGCGCCGCGCGTCGTGGCGGCGGAGAGCTCAAAGAGCCTGAAGCCCTTCGCCTCGACGTGTGCGCGCAGGCGCTCGAGATTGCCGCTGTCCTCGCCGAGCAGGTCGCACTTGTTCGCGGCGACGAGCTGCGGGCGGGAGGCGAGCTCCGGGCTCCACTGCTCGAGCTCGGCGCAGACGGAGTCGAAGTCCTCGACGGGGTCGCGCCCCTCGCTGCCCGAGACGTCGACGAGGTGTATGAGCAGGCGGCAGCGGTCGATGTGCCGCAGGAAGTCGTGCCCGAGGCCGGCGCCCTCGCTCGCGCCCTCGATTATCCCGGGGATGTCGGCAATGACGAAGCTCTGCCCCTCGCCTATATACACGACGCCGAGGTTGGGGAAGAGCGTGGTGAAGTGGTAGTTCGCTATCTTGGGATGGGCGTTCGTGACGACGCTCAGAAGCATGCTCTTGCCCACGTTCGGGAAGCCGACGAGGCCGACGTCCGCGAGCAGCTTGAGCTCGAGCAGCACCCTGTGCTCCTCGCCGGGCAGGCCGGGCTTCGCAAAGCGCGGCGTCTGCCGCGTGGCGGTGGCGAAGCGCTTGTTGCCCCAGCCGCCGCGTCCGCCGCGGCAGGCGACGAAGTCCTCGCCGGAGCTCATGTCGCGCATGACCGCGCCGGAGTCCGCGTCGCGTATGACGGTGCCGCGGGGCACGCGGAGGACGACGTCCTCGCCGTCCTTCCCGGTGCAGCGCTTGCCGCCGCCGGGCGCGCCGTTGCCCGCGGAGAATTTGCGCTTATAGCGGAAGTCCATCAGCGTGCTCATATGGTCGTCCACGCGGAAGACGACGTCGCCTCCGCGTCCGCCGTCGCCGCCGTCCGGGCCGCCCGCCGCGACGTATTTCTCGCGGTGGAAGGAGACGGCGCCGTCTCCGCCCTTGCCGGCCTTTATTTCAATCGTAACCTTGTCAACAAATGGGGAAGCCATGGGAACCTCCGGTCAAGTGAAAAGTTTTGGTGAAAAGCGGATGCTCGCGCCGCCGCATGTCATTTTTCGCGGCGGGATAAAAAAACGGACGAGCGCTTGGCTCGTCCGTGCTTTGTTACTGCGCGATCTCTTCGTAAACCGAGACCTTCTTGCGGTCCTTGCCGTAGCGCTCGAACCTCACGGTGCCGTTGACGAGGGAGAACAGGGTGTCGTCCTTGCCCTTGCCGACGTTGGTGCCCGGGTGGATCTTGGTGCCGCGCTGGCGGACGAGAATATTGCCCGCGAGGACAAACTGACCGTCGGCACGCTTCGCGCCGAGGCGCTTGGACTCGCTGTCACGACCGTTCTTGGTCGAACCCATACCTTTTTTATGAGCCATGTTTACACCTCCGAAATGTTGCGCTCAGCCGATGGTCTCTATCTGAACCTTCGTGTAGGGCTGACGGTGGCCCTGAAGGCGCTGATAACCCTTCTTGGGCTTCATCTTGTAGACGCGGATTTTCCTGCCGCGGCCGTTCTTCACGACGTTGGCGGTGACGACGGCGCCCTCGACGGTGGGAGTGCCGAACACCGTGTTCTCCTCGTCAATGACGGCCAGGACGCGGTCGAACTTCACGCTCGCGCCGGCCTCGGCGTCGAGCTTCTCGACGTAGATGACGTCGCCCTCGGCCACGCGGTACTGCTTACCGCCGGTCTCGATAACTGCATGCTTCATTTGTTTCATCCTCTCGAAAAGAGACTCGCTCTCGGGGCGGGGCGAAGGGCCCGCTTTCATACCCTGTCAATGCGGCTCGAATATGATACCATATTAATATCCGCTTGTCAACGAGAATTTGAAGTTCCTGCCCGGAGAAGCGATTTTGACCGTCAAAATGACAGTTGGTCTGACCAAGGTCTGAAAAATTGAAGCGGCAATTGCGTTTTCGCATAATTTAACGCCGGAAATCTTGGGATTGTGATTGCTTTTTGACCAAAGCTGTGTTATCATAATCACAATATGGCGGACGGGGCGGAGTTCCCCGCCGCCCCGACGCGCGGTTTTGAGCCGCGAAAATCTATAAAAGAAGGAAGGATGTATATGGACGAGAAGTACAGTGCCCTGTTTACTCCCTGGAAAATCGGCAATGTGGAGATAAAGAACCGCATAGTGATGTGTTCCATGGGCGGCACCAGCCTCTTCGGCTGGATGGAGCCCTGCCACTTTGACAAGGAAGCGGCTTACTTCCTGCTTCAGACCGCGCGCGACGACGTCGGACTGATACTCCCCGGCATGCAGTGGGTGCGCGACGTCATGGGCAACCGCTGGCTCTACACCAATAAGCGCATGTTCGGCGAGCTCAAGGAGTACATGCAGGACTTCCACAAGACCGGCGCGAAGCTGTTCATCCAGCTGGCCGCGGGCTGCGGCCGCTCCATGGGCGTCAACCACCTGATGAGCATGATGCTCGACCACCCGGCCATGGGCAAGGTCGGCAAGTTCGTCATGGACGCCGAGTACCTCTGCGCCAGCGCCTCGCCCACGCCCAACCGCTGGAAGCAGGACTACAAGTCCCGCCCGCTGACCGTCGCCGAGATAAAGGAGAGCACCGAGGCCTTCGGCAAGACCGCCCGTCTGCTCCGCGAGGCCGGCGTCGACGGTGTCGAAATTCACGCCGTGCACGAGGGCTATACG
>DVJK01000077.1 GCA_018716795.1 Candidatus Scatomorpha merdipullorum
CGAGTTAGACGCAGCTGGCCGGCGTGACCAACTGCACCCGCGTTTACCACGGTGCGCCTGCCTTGCGTCCACAACCCAGCTTATGCAATCCCGCGGGCACAGCCCGCGCACTATTTCATACGGGCGTCCGATGTTGTCCTTCATCCCAACCCCGGGCGGGCGTGGAAGATAAGCCCCTACGGTGGGCGCAGCCCGTGCAAAAGGACCGGTCCGCGGACCGGTCCTTTTGTTTTCTGAAACGCCTGTCGAGTCCGTTTCAGACCGACTCAATCAGCCTTGTATAGAACTCGGCGCACTTGACGGCCTTCCAGGTGGGGATGCGCTCGTTGACGCCGTGTATCGTGCCGCGCTCCTCTTTGGAGAGCTCGAGCGGGCAGAAGCGGTAGACGTTATTGCTTATGCGGTCGTAGTGGCGGGAGTCGCTCGCGGCGAGCATGAGGTAGGGCGAGACGACTGCCTTGGGCCAGGTGCGCTTGACGGCGTCGGTGAGCTTATCCCAGGCCTCGCCACTCGTCTCGGAGTATTTGCTCGGCTCGGCGGCATAGAGGCGGCGGACGCTTATGTCAGGGTTCGTGACAGCGGCGCGCACGCGCGCCTCGGCCTCGTCGCAGCTCTCGCCGTTTATGACGCGCATGTTGAAGCCGACGGAGGCGCTTTCGGGCAGGACGTTGTTGGCGTCGGAGCCCTTCATCTGCGTGGCGGCGCAGGTGGTGCGCATGAGGGCGTTGAGCTCCCCGCCGCTCATGCGGCAGACAAGGTCGAGCACGGGCCTGAACACGCCGAGGTTTGCGAGCACCAGGCGCATCGGGAAGCTCGCGTGGCGGCCCAGGGTGTCGAGCATCTGCTCCACGGGCGGCGTCAGCGTGAAGGGTCCGCTCGAGGCGTCCACCTCGCAGACGGCCTCGGCCAGCTCGCCGACAATCGTCCTCGGCGGAGGCGAGGAGGCGTGGCCTCCCCTGCTCGCGGCCTCGAGCGCGAGGCGCAGCTGCCCCTTCTCGGCGGCGCCTATGAGCGCGCAGGGCGCCGAGACGCCCGGGAAGGCCCCGGTGACCACCGCGCCGCCCTCGTCGAGGACCAGCGCCGGGCGCACGCCGCGCTCCTCAAGCGCGGTCACTATGTCGCCGGCGGAGGGCCCGGCGGGCTCCTCCTCGCCGGAGAAGGCGAGGTAAATGTCGCTGGCGGGCGTGAAGCCGGAGCTTATAAGCCGCTCGGCAGCCTCCATTATCGCGCAGAGCGTGACCTTGGTGTCCAGCGCGCCGCGGCCCCAGATATAGCCGTCCTTGAGCACGGCGTCGAAGGGCGGCTCCTCCCAGCCCTCGCCGCCGGCGGGGACGACGTCGTAGTGCGCCATGAGGACGGTGGGCTTCTCGGACGACACGCCGCGCCAGGTGTACAGCACGCCGCAGCGGCCTATGCGCTCGGGCCCGCACTTCTCCGCAAGCGTCGGATAGCGCTCGAGCAGGTAGGCGCGGAATTTGTCGAACTCCGCCGCGTCCTCCTCCTCGGGCCGGTCGCTCGAGACGGTGCGGAAGCGTATCATCTCGCGCAGGCTCTCGACCACGCGGTCGTAGTCGACCTCGACCTCGTCCGGGTCGGCGCGCAGCTCGGGCGCGGGGCGGAACTTAAGCGCCCGCAGGGCCATAACGCCCGCCCCGGCGGCGACGGCGGCCCCGGCCGCGCCGAGGGCGAATTTCGTCAGCTTTTTCATCGGATCAGACCAGACCTTTCTTATAGAGTATGCGCGCCGCGACGATGGCGATAACCGCGCCGACGGGCACGAGGACGCCCACGCTGTCGGCCAGGGCCGGGACGCAGACGAACAGCAGCACCATAAATATGAGCGGCGCCATGGCGACCTTCCAGTTCTTCGAGACATACACCACGGCCAGCGGCCCGAAGAGGGCGGGCAGGATGTTGTCAAAGGCGGGCTGGAGCGTCGGCGACTCGATAAAGCCGCGTATCGAGCTCAGCGCGAGCACGCCTATCGCTATTATGGCCGTCGTCACCAGGGACGAAACGCCAATCGCAATCGTGGAGATGAGCTCGCCCTCCTCCGTGCCGGCCTCCACGCCGCAGGCCTGCATGGCGTTGAGCGCGCAGGGGACCTTCAGGCTCGTGAGGTTGCCGGTGAGGAAGCCGAGATAGCTGCCGCCGGTGCCGAGCATGGGCACGTAGGTCAGCACCTCTATCGTGCCGACGGTCCAGTATATGGGCGCGACGCCCAGGAGGCCGCGCAGCAGGTCGGTTACCGGCGGCCAGGCGTCATATACCACGCATATCGTCGTCGGCACGGCCAGAAGCAGGAGCGAACCGGTCAGCATCCACCAGCGGCCGACGTAGTGTTCATAGTCGCGGAAGTCCGCGTATTTCTGCGCTCTTCTCATGACATATCCCTCCTCAGCCCGCAATCATATTGATAAGATTCGTTATCGGGATGCTCAGCGCCATGCCGCCCAGCATACTTATGGGCAGGGCATAGTCCTCCATCCACTTCCAGTGCAGCAGCTTGACGAACACCGCGCAGACGCACATGATGAGCGCCGAGGCTATCATGACGAAGCAGGGTATCCAGCCGCGCAGGCCCTCGCTGACCGTGGCGAAAATCATGCCGAGGAAGGCGCTTATCATGCCGAGGAAGAGCGCCGTCATGAAGAGTGAGCCCCAGTGCTCGTCCTTCTGGCGTATCCGCATGACGCCGTTTTCAATCTTCTTGCCTATGGTCGGGACGAGCACCGGCCCGGGTATGATGCCCAGCGTCATAACCCAGGCTATGGCCGCGAAGGTGACGGGGTCCGTTATGAGGTTGGAGAGATCCGTGCCCATCGCCGCGGCCGCGCTGGCCGCCGCCGGCGTCTCATAGGTCAGCGCGCCTATGACGGAGAGCCGCAGCCAGGGCAGCGGGAAGCCCAGCGCGCGCGAGAGCGCGATAACGCCGAGCAGGATGCTCACCGCCGGCGCAATCGTGAAGATGGCCGAGGAAATCGCGACGCGGCGGAGCATCTTGGGGTCCATCCCCTTCTCCCTCGCCCGCTTCCAGGCCATGACGATGAAGCGTATGCTCATCGCGATAACAAAGGCGATGACGACCGCCGTCATTGCGTACATCAGCGCCCCGTTTGGGTCAAACATATGTAACACCTCTCTATTATTAATGCTCGGCTTATAATGCGCCGTCTTTTTCGGTTGCCCCGTCAGAGGCGAGAAAAGGACTTGAAATCAAGTACAACAGCCGCATTGGGGCTATTGTACCACAAAGCGCCGCGCCGCACAACTGCCGCGCGCTGTTTATGTCAGAAGCTTGACAAAACTCAGGCTTTGCTGTATGATGAGTTAAATATCATATGTCAGACAACATAGAACTGTCATGAAAGGGGTGGGCTTATGGCCGAGCAGGCGTCCTATCTGAAGAATCTGAAGAGCGAATCCGTGGTGCAGCAGGTCATAAACTGCCTCACGGACGGCATAGTCTCCGGCCAGCTCAAACCGGGCGACCGCCTTCCGACGGAGCCGGAGCTGGCCGCCCGGCTCGGCGTGGCGCGCACCAGCGTGCGCGAGGCGACCAAGATTCTCGCCTACATGGGCGTCCTGGAGAGCCGGCGGAGCGAGGGCACCTTCGTCTCCAGCGGCTTCAAGGAGAGCATGATAGACCCGATGGTCTACGGCATCATCCTCGGCCGCGGCCGGGATTTCGACAGCCTCATAGAGCTGCGCGAGCTCATCGAGGTCGGCATCATGCGCCTCGCCATCCGCAAGAGGAACCCCGAACAGCTCGCCGAAATCCGCCGCCGCCTCGACGATTTTGAGGACGCCGCCGCGGGCAGGCGCGGCGAGATTGTCGAGGCCTGCTTCCTCGCCGACGACGCCTTCCACGCCGCCGTCAGTGCCATGTGCCAGAACGACCTCGCCGACAAGATAAACCGCGTCGTGCGCGTCCTCACCTACGCCGTGCGCCGCAAGACCGTCGAGACCATGATAAGCTCCGGCCGCAGCCGCGAGCACATCGATATCCACTGGAAGATTTATGAGATGCTTGAGACCGGCGATTCAACGAATCTCGAGGCCCTTATCCAGCATTCGTACTTTCTGGATATTGTCAAAGATTAAACAATTAGAGCCCAAATCCGGCCTTCCGCGCCCCAAAAACGCGGAAGGCCGGATTTTTTATTGTATATTGGCTACAATTTCATTATGCCGAAATTATACATAAATGATAAAAAGATTTTTCTCGGTTGACAAGGCGATTTGACGGGGATATCATTCAATTAGCATTTGTCTGACATAGTACAAAGTACATAGTACAACTGATGTCAGAAGCTCCGGAGGAAGGGCCCTCCTCCGGACGAAGACCCAAACGAGTACGCAAAAAATCAGGAGGGAGAACAAAATGAGAGGTAAAGCAAAGAAGCTCCTCTGCGCCGCGCTGGCTCTGGCGATGCTGTTTTCGCTCTCGGCCTGCCAGGGAACGACGCCCGGGGAGAGCGAGGAAGGCGAATATCAGACCATCGAGCTCACCATGGCCGTCAACGGCACGGACACCCAGATTGACGCGCGCGTCGGCGACTACTTCGCCGAGCTGGTGGCCGAGCGCTCCGGCGGCAACGTCACCGTCGCCGTGTTCCCGAACGACCAGCTCGCGAACGGCAACGCCTCCCGCGGCATCGAGATGATAGCCTCGGGCAGCGTCGACCTCGCGGCCTACGCCACCTGCACCCTCGCCGTCATCGACGAGAAGCTGCCCGTGGCCACGATACCCTGGATATTCGAGGACTACGACGAGGCCGTCGAGGTCATAGACTCCACCGGCAAGGACTACTACGCCGAGCGCCTCGCCGCCAAGGGCATGACCTATCTGGGGAGCTTCCACAACGGCTTCAGGCAGCTCACCAACTCCAAGCACGAGGTCCGCACGCCCGAGGATGTGCAGCACCTCAAGATCCGCGTCCCCGGCTCCGTCGTCTTCATGGGCTTCTTCAACGCCCTCAAGGCCGACCCCACCGCCATGAACTGGTCCGAGGTCTTCACCGCGATACAGCAGGGCACCCTCGACGGGCAGGAGAACGGCGTCTCCATCACCGACTCCTCCAAGATGTACGAGGTGCAGGACTACCTTACCCTCTGGAACTACTCCTACGAGAGCGACCTCTTCATCGCCAACACCGAGGTCTGGGAGAGCCTTGAGCCCAAGACTCAGGAGCTCCTCGCCGAGTGCGCCGCCGAGGCCTGCGACTGGGGCCGCGAGACCCTCGTCAACGAGGAGGCGGAGACCATCGAGAAGTTCAAGGAGGAGGG
>DVJK01000078.1 GCA_018716795.1 Candidatus Scatomorpha merdipullorum
AGCTTCGCTGACAGCCCCCTCCAAGAGGGGGCTAAACACAACGCCTAATCTACAACCCGGCAGCGGCCAATCGCGGTCGGCGATGCGAAAAACGTTTACAACTTAGGGATGAAAACCTCGGTGTACAACCCGCTCAGTTACAACGCAAGCGCTGTGCGCCGCCGGATACGCACCGAAAGCGCTTTTCCTTTCGGGGTCTGGGGTGCTTTCTTTGGGCAAGACCAAAGAAAGCATCCCAGGAATATTTAAATAATTAAATACGTTAAATTATCGTCATCAGCAGCTCGCCTGCCTTTACCGGCTTCCCGGCCTCGATGAAAATCTCGCCGACCTTGCCGTCTATGCGGGAGACGACGCTGGTCTCCATCTTCATGGCCTCGATTATCGCGAGCACCTGGTTGACCTTGACCTCCTCGCCGGGCTTGACGGCGAGCTTGGACACCATGCCGGGTATCGAGGCGCCGACCTGGCTCTTGTCGTCGGGATCGGCCATGACGACCTTCTTGGCGGTGTCGGCGGCGCCGGGATCGGGTACGGCGACCTCGCGGCGCGAGCCGTTGAGCTCGAAGACCACGTTCCTCGTGCCGTCCTCGTTCCTGTCGCCGAGGCCGAGGTATTTTATGACCAGGGTCTTGCCGTCCTCGATGTTTATCGTGGTCGTCTCGCCGACGGCCATGCCGTCGAAGAAGACGTGGCTGCCCATGCGCATGATATAGCCGTACTCGCGGCGGTGCGTGAAGTAGTCCTGGAGCACCTTCGGGTACATGGCGTAGGAGATGAGGCCCTTGCGGTCGGGGTTCGGGGCGAACTTCTCGACCTCGGCGCGTATCTTATCCCAGTCGACGGGCTCGAGCAGGTCGCCCGGGCGGCAGCTTATCGCCTTCTCGCCCTTGAGCACCACGCGCTGCAAATCCTCGGGGAAGCCGCAGGGCGGCTGGCCCATCATGCCCTTGAAGTAGCTCACGACGCTGTCCGGGAAGGCCAGGCTCTCGCCGCGCTCGACGATGTTCTCGGGCGTCAGGTCGTTCTGCACCATGAATATGGCGAGGTCGCCGACCATCTTGGAGCTGGGCGTGACCTTGATGATGTCGCCGAGCATGTCGTTGACGGTGCGGTACATCTCCTTGACCTCCTCGAAGCGCTGGCCGAGGCCGAGGGCTTCCACCTGGGGCTGGAGGTTCGTGTACTGGCCGCCGGGTATCTCGTAGCGGTAGATGTCCGTGACGGGCGTGCGCAGGCCCTTGTCGAAGCTGCCGTAGCGCTCGCGCACGTCGCCCCAGTAGTCGGCGAGGCGCTGAAGCCCCTCGGTGGGCAGGAGCGTGTCGCGCTCCGTGCCGCGCAGGGCCTCGGCCAGGGAGTTGAGGCTCGGCTGGCTCGTGAGGCTGGAGAGGGGCCCTATCGCGCAGTCGACCACGTCCACGCCCGCCTCGGCGGCGAGCAGGTAGGCGGCAATCTGGTTGTCGGTCGTGTTGTGCGTGTGCAGGTGTATCGGCACGCCTATCTCGTCCTTGAGCGCGGCGACGAGCTTCTTCGCCGCGTAGGGCTTGAGAAGGCCGCTCATGTCCTTGACGCAAATCATGTGCGCGCCGCGCCGCTCAAGCTCCTTGGCGAAGTCGACGTAGTATTTGAGCGTATACTTGTCGCGCTTCGGATCGAGGATGTCGCCGGTGTAGCAGACCGTGGCCTCGAGTATCTTGCCGGTCTTCAGCACGGCGTCCATGGCCGTCTCCATGCTGGGTATCCAGTTGAGGGAGTCGAAGACGCGGAAGACGTCTATCCCGTTCGCGGCGCTCTCCTCGATGAAGGCGCGCACGAGGTTGTCCGGATAGCTCGCGTAGCCGACGAGGTTGCTGCCGCGCAGGAGCATCTGGAAGGGGATGTTGGGTATCTTCTCGCGCAGCATTATGAGCCGCTCCCAGGGGCTCTCGTAGAGGAAGCGGTAGGCCGTGTCGAAGGTCGCGCCGCCCCACATCTCAAGCGAGAAGCAGCCGGAGAGGAAGTCGGCCGTGCCCTCCGCGCCCTTGACCATGTCGCGCGTGCGCATACGGGTGGAGAGCAGGCTCTGGTGCGCGTCGCGCATCGTGGTGTCCGTGACGAGGAGGCGCTTCTGCTCCATGACCCATTTGCTGACCGCCTCGGGGCCCTTCGTGTCCAGCAGCTCCTTGAGGCCGTCCTTGCGCGTTATCTCCCGCGTGGCCTGGGGATAGCGCGGCGTGGTGTACTCGCGGCGCTGCGTGTCGGGGTTCGCGACCTGGATCCCGGCGATGTAGCGCAGGACGCGCGTCGCGCGGTCGCGGCTGTCCGCGATGTCGAAGAGCTCGGGCGTCTCGTCGATGAACTTCGTGTGGCAGCCGCCGGCGATGAAGGTCGGGTGGTTGAGGATATTCGTGACGAAGGAGATGTTGGTCTTGACGCCGCGGACGTGCTCCTCGTTTATGGCGCGGCGCGCCTTGCGGCAGACGGAGGGGAAGGTGCGGTCCCAGGTCGTGACCTTGACGAGGAGGCTGTCGTAATAGGGGCTTATCTCCGCGCCCGCCGCGGCGTTGCCGCCGTCGAGACGCACGCCGAAGCCGCCGCCGGAGCGGTACGAGACTATCTTGCCGTTGTCCGGTGCGAAGCTGTTCTTGGGATCCTCGGTCGTGACGCGGCACTGTATCGAGTAGCCGTTTATATAGAGGTCGCTCTGCTTTGCAAGCCCTATCTCCGGGTGCGCGACGGTCGCGCCCTCGGCTATGAGTATCTGCGCGCGGACGAGGTCGACGCCGGTGACCATCTCGGTGACGGTGTGCTCGACCTGGATGCGCGGGTTCATCTCGATGAAGTAGTGCCTCCCGTCGCGGTCGACAAGGAACTCCACCGTGCCCGCGTTGACATAGCCGACGGCCGACGCAATCTTGACCGCGTCGGCGCGCAGGGCCTCGCGCACGCTCTCCGGCACGCTCCAGGCCGGCGCGAACTCGACCACCTTCTGATAGCGGCGCTGGAGGGAGCAGTCGCGCTCGCCCAGGTGCCGGACGTTCCCGTGCTCGTCGGCGAGAATCTGCACCTCGATGTGCTTGGGCTCGACAAGATACTTCTCCATGAAGATGCTGTCGTCGCCGAAGGCCTTGCGCGCCTCGCTCTTGACGAGCTCGAAGGCAGGGGCCACGTCCTCGACGCTTTTGCAAAGGCGCATGCCGCGCCCGCCGCCGCCCGCCGCGGCCTTGAGGATAACGGGGAAGCCGAACTCGGCGGCCTTCGCCTCGGCCTCGGCGGCGTCCTTAAGGGGCTCGCGCGTGCCGGGTATGACGGGCACGCCGCAGCCGACGGCTATCTTCTTGGCCTCGAGCTTGTCGCCCATCTTGGCGAGGACGCTGCTCGGCGGGCCGATGAACTTTATGCCCGCGTCCTCGCAGGCCTTCGCGAAGGCCGCGTTCTCGCTCAAAAAGCCGTAGCCGGGGTGTATCGCGTCCACGCCGCGCTTTTTGGCGAGGGCGATTATCTCGTCAATCGCGAGGTAGGCGCCCAGCGGGCTGAGGTGTTCGCCGATGAGATAGCTCTCGTCCGCCTTCGTGCGGAAGAGGTTCATCATGTCCTCTTTGGAATATATGGCCACCGTGCGAAGGCCCAGATCGTAGCAAGCCCTGAATATGCGTATGGCAATCTCGCCGCGGTTCGCGGCCATGACCTTTCTGAAGGTGTGCAGCTCCTGCAATTTGACCATCTCCCGTCGTCATAGAAGTTGAAGGTTAAAGTAGAATGTGCTGAATCCCCTTACTGCGCGAGCTCGCGGCTCCGCCGCTTGTTCGCCTCGTAGCAGGCCCGGACCGCCTCGCCGAAGCCGTGCTCGTCGAGGGCCTTTATCGCGGCCTCGGTCGTGCCCTTCTTCGAGGTTATCCGGCGGCGCAGCTCCTCGGGCGGCTCGTCCTCGAGCTCGAGCTGGCGCGCCGCGCCTATGAGCGTCTGCTTCGCGAGGGCGGCGGCGGACTCGGGCGCGAGGCCGGCCTCGACGGCGGCGTCGCGCAGGTTCTCCACGAGGTAGTAGACGTAGGCCGCGCCGCTGCCGGAGAGGGCGCCGATGTCGTCAATCTGCCGCTCCTCCACCGCGACGGCCACGCCGCCGGCGGAGAAGATGTCAATCACGCGCCGCACGTCCTCCTCCGCCGCGCTCTTCCCGGGCGCGACGCCCGCGGCGCCGCAGCCGACGGCCAGCGCGAGGTTCGGCATGACGCGCACGACCCTCGCCTGAGGGAAGGCGGCCTCGACCGTCGCGGTCGGGATGCCCGCCATAATGCTGACGACCAGCGTGCCTGGCCTCACATGCGGCGCGTAGGCCGGATAGGCCGCCGGGAAGCTCTGCGGCTTGACGGCGACGACCACGGTCTCCGCCTCCGAAACGCCCTCGGCCGGCGCGGTCACCGTGCCGTAGAGCTCGTGCACCTCGCCGCAGCTCCTGGGGTTGTTGGGGTTTATGACGAGAATATCCTCGCCCGCCGTGCCGGTTTTGACCAGCCCGGAGATAATCGCCCGGGCCATGCTTCCGCTGCCGATAAAAGCTGTTTTGGACATAAAAGCACCCCTTTTACGGCCTTACCTGGCCCGTTCCTATTACCATATACTTGTAGCTCGTTATCTCCTCGAGGCCCATGGGGCCGCGGGCGTGGAGCTTCTGCGTGGAGATGCCGAGCTCCGCGCCGAAGCCGAACTCAAAGCCGTCGGTGAAGCGCGTGGAGGCGTTCCAGTCGACAACGGCGGCGTCGACGTTGTTGAGGAAGTATTCGGCGTTTTCCGCGCTCTCGGTGACGATGCATTCGGTGTGCATGGTGCCGTAGCGGTTGATGTGCTCGACGGCGGCCTCGACGTCGGGGACTATCTTCACGGCCATCGCGAGGCGCAGGTACTCGTCGGCCCAGTCGGCCTCCGTCGCGGGTATCATGCCGGAGGTATACTTCGCCGCGGCCTCGTCGCCGTGGAGCTCGACGTTTTTGTCCGTCAGGGCCTTCAGAAGGGCTTCGCCGTGCTTCTCGGCCCAGTCCTCCTGCATTATAAGCGTCTCGGCGCAGTTGCAGACGCTGGTGCGCTGGGTCTTGGCGTTCACGGTTATGGCTTCGGCCATGGCGTAGTCCGCGCTCTCGTCTATGTAGACGTGGCAATTGCCGGTGCCGGTCTGGAGTATCGGCACGGTGGCCTTCTCGACGGCGCTGTTTATAAGCCGGGCGCTGCCGCGCGGGACGATAAGGTCGATGTACTCGCGCGCGCGGAGCATGTTGTCCACGACGTCGTGGCCCTTCTCCTCGACGAGGCAGACCGCGTCGGGCGTTATGCCCAGAGCCGCGAGCGCCTTGCGCATGACCTCGACGAGGGCGGCGTTGGATTCATAGGCCGAGCCGCTGCCGCGCAGGAGTATCGCGCTGCCGGCCTTGAAGGCCAGGGAGGCGGCGTCGACGGTGACGTTG
>DVJK01000079.1 GCA_018716795.1 Candidatus Scatomorpha merdipullorum
TTTTCATCCATACGCTGCGGGAGATGCTTTGTTTCGCTTATGCACGGCTGCGGCGGGCGGGGAAGGTGTCATCGACAAATCAAACAATCAAACGCTCATAATTCTGAATGAAACATTTTATCCTCTGCATAAATATGCTGTTATTATTTTAACTTCAGCATATTTTACAATCTTGATTTTAGAATTTAGTCGAAAAGTCCGATTTGACTCGAGCATTTTCTGTGCTATAATGAACGCATAAAACGAACATATAATCATAGAGTGCGCAAAAAGAACATGAAACGAACATCAAATAACTCAGATTTATGATTTCAAGGAGGAAGCCATGCTTAAATTCAGCTGCAAAGACACGTTCAACGACTTGCCGGAGGCCGCGGCGCAGCATGTAATCTATCAGATAAGCGATTGCCCGTTCTGCTGCGAGGCCGAAAATAAGCGTGATTTGATTAAAATGATCGTCGATCACGCGACGGATGTTCACGGCCTTGAGGACAGGAGGCTTGCGCCCGCCGTGCTGATGGAACGTGTAGAGGCCCATATCACAGAAACGGAGGACAGGTAATTATGGCCAAAAAATTTAAGTTTGAGTTTGAGCGCGGCGGAACCCTCATAGCCGACGCCTGCGAGGAGGCGCCCGTCACGGTGCGGCTCTTTGAGGAGCAGTGCCCGAGGACGATGGAGATTATGCACTGCGTCAGCGCCTGCCATGAGATTACCACCGACGACATACCCTCATCCGAGCCCATTCCCGAGGAGAACCTGGTGCATTTCGGCGAGATAGGCGACGTCGCCACCGTCTCGGGAAACCAGTCCGTCACGCTGACGGGGCTGGAGGAGATAGGCTATACGACGCTGTGCTTCGTCTACGGCCCGCACCAGCGCTTTCAGGGCACCAAGGTGCAGACCAACCGCGCCACCGTCTTCGCCCGCATACACGAAAACCTCGACCTCCTGCGCGAGATCGGGCACCGTATGCACATGCACGGCAACGAAAAGGTGACGATGACCTGCATCGACGAGTGAGGAGGAAATGTAATGGCAAAGCAGATAAGAATCACGTTTGAAAAGGGCGGCTCCTTCCTGGCGGACATGCTCGAGGAGCAGGCGCCCGAGATCTGTAAGCTCGTCTGGAGCATGCTTGAAAAGCCCTGGAGCGAGACCTTCATCCACTCCAACATCATGGGCTTCCTGGTCGAGAGCCCGTATTTCCCGGTCCCCGAGGACGCGAGCCTTCCGCTTGAGAACCTCCGCTGCTTCTCCGAAAACGGCGACATCGCCGTGATAAGCCCGGCGGAGTACCGCGAGATGAGCATCAAGGGCTATCTGCCCCTGTGCCTGACCGCCTGGCACGCCGTCAAGCTGCCCACGCTTGAGAAGCTCACCGGAAAGAAGATAGACGTCTCCCACGACACGGGCGAGAACGTGGAGCAGCAGTATAAAAAGAATATGTTCGAGACCTGCCGGGCCAACGTGTTCGCCAGGATTCGCGCCGAGCAGGTCGAGGAGGCCTCCAACGTCGTGGAGCGCATACGCACCGACGGCATGGAGCGCTTTACCATCGAGCGCGCGGAGTGATTTGACTACCGGGAGGAAGAAATAATGTTTAAGTTCACCTGCAAGGATACGTTTTACGACCTGCCCGCCGAGGCGGCGGAGCGCATAATCTACCCCGCGGCCGACTGCCCCTTCTGCTGTGAGGACGCCGACAGGCGCGAGCTTATTAAGAAGATAGTGGAGCACGCCACGGAGGTTCACGGCCTCGAGGACCGCCGCCTGGCTCCCGCCGTTTTCATGGAGCGCGTCGAAGCGCATATTACGGAGGAATGATTCATTATGGCAAAGAAATTCAAGTTTGAGTTTGAGCGCGGCGGCAGCCTCGTGGCCGACGCCTGCGAAAAGGAAGCGCCGGGCTGCGTCCGCATCTTCGAAAAGCTCTGCCCCTACACCTTCGTCGTCTACCACTGCTGCGCCGCGGCGCACGAGCTCACGAGCGACGACGTGCCGATAGACGAGGACGTGCCGGAGGAGAACCTCGCGCACTTCGGTGAGCTCGGAGACGTGACCACGGTCTCCGCCAACCAGTCCAACGAGCTCGTGGGCCTGGGCAAGGCGGGCTACTCCACAATCTGCTGGACCTATCAGCTTCCGCAGCAGTTCATGGGCACCATGTATCAGACGAACCGCGCCTCGGTTTTCGCCAAGATACGCGAGAACCTGACGCTGCTCAGGGAGATAGGACACCGCATCCACATCCACGGCGAGGAACGCTGCACCATGACCTGCTATGAGGAGAATGAAAATGGCTAAACAAATTCTGTTCCAGTTTGAGAAGGGCGGCTCCTTTGTCGTGGAGCTGCTTGAGGACAAGGCCCCGGAGACCTGCAGGGTCATCTGGGAGGCCCTTGAGCAGCCCTGGTCGGAGAAATTCATCCACACCGGCATGTGCGGATGGATGGTGGAGACGCCTTATTTCCCGGTTCCCGAGGACTATGTTCTGCCGAACGAGAACCTTATCTTCGCCCCTCAGGCCGGCGACGTGGCCGTCGTGGCGCCCGCGGAGTGGAGGGAGAACAGCATAAAGGGCTATCTGCCCCTCTTCATCGCCCACAACGGCGGCTGCTCCCCGCTGACGCACCTGCTCGGCATAGAGCTCTCCGAGGAGCCCGACAACGGCGAGAACTTCAACTGGCTGTTCCACAAGAATATGTGGGAGACCTGCCGCGCCAACGTCTTCGGCAGGGTCATTGAGCACGACATGCACTACATGAACCAGCTCTGCGGCAGGATTCGCTGGCACGGCATAGAGGGCTTTACCGTAAGCCGCTACGCCGAGTAATCCGCACGATGGCTCAGCTCGGCTCGCGGAGCGGCGCCGGGGAACCGGCGGGCCGCAGGATATCATACCTAGCCGAGGCGCTCAAGGCCGTCGGCAGGATTATAGCCGCGCTGGCGCTTCTGCGCTTCCGGACCGTGTTCTGGGCTCTCAGGCTGTGCATGGCCGCGGAGTGCGTTATGGCTGTGTACGCCCTCGCGTTCGACTTTGAAATCACAAGGCTGGCGGGCGCGGCGCTCGCGGCGATTGGGGCCGTGTTCGTCGTCTGGACGCATGAGCTTGTGAAAAAGCACCCGGTGTCAGAGGGAAGGCTCGTCACAAACGGGCCCTTCGCCGTGGTGAGGCACCCGATGTATTCGGGCTGGGCCCTGGCCGCAATCGGCGCGGCGATGGTCTCGCGGAGCTGGCCGGCTTTCGTCCTGGCGGCGCTGCAGGTTATCGTGATGCTCTCCGTCAGCTGCGCGGAGGACGAGGAGAACGCGGAAGTATTTGGAGGGGACTATTTGGCGTACAGCCGGGAGGTCTGGCTCACCGGCATAATAACCGGCTGTGTGCGCAGCCTGTTCAGAAAGAAGTAAAAGCAGGGCCGGGCGGCTTTCCCGCCCGGTCCGCAGGAAACAGGGAGGTATTACGGTGGCGCGCGCCATAGAGATTGAAACCTTTTTGCGCTATTCCTTCCCCAACCGGGTCTCTTACAGCCCGAGGGGCACCAGGGCCGCGTTCGTGCTCACAACGCCGGACGAAGCGCTGAACCGCTATGAGAACAGCCTCTGGCGCATAGAGGGCGGCCGGGCTGAGCGCGCCTTCGGCATGGGCGGGCAGCGCGTCTACCGCTGGGAGGACGAGGAGCACGTCCTGTTCACGAAGCGGGAGGGGAACGGCACCGTGCTGCTCCGCGGCGACGTCACGACGGGCGAGACGCGGCGGCTTGCGCTCTTCCCGCTGCTTATAAACGACTTTCAGATTCTGGAGTGCAGCGCGCTCGCCGCGCTGTGCCGCACGGATGTGAACCATCCCGACGAGTGGAGACTGGAAAAGGCCGGACGAGAGGAGCTCGCCTCCCGCCGCGCGGCCGAGGCCGCTGAATACCGGGTCGTGGACGAGCTGCCGTTTTACGATAACGGCAAGCCGGACGTGGTGTGCAAGCAGCGCGACTCGCTCTTTCTGCTCGACGTCTCGGGCGGCATACTCGAGCGGATAACCCCGCCGACGTTCCAGACGCAGTTTTTCACCGTCGAGGGCGACGGCGTTTACTACTACGGCTCCGACTTCACGCGGAAGATGAGCGTGTTCTACGAGCTTTGGAGCTACCGCCCCGGGGAGGGCGCCCGCTGCATATATAACGGCGGGAAGTACAACATGCGCGGACTGGCGCTCTGGAACGGCAGGCTCATCATGCTGGGGAACACCAACCCGAACGTGAAGCTCTTCCACGGCGAATTCTATGAGGTGGACATTGAAAGCGGAGAGATAAGCTCCCTTTGCCCATATACCCGGAGCATCCGCTCCTACGTGACCGGCGACTGCGCCTACGGCGAGCCGCGGCTTTGCAAGACGGACGCGGAGCGCCTTTATTTCATCTCGTCCATAGATAACGAGGCCTGGCTTATGGCGCTGGGCGCGGACGGCAGGGTCTCTCCCGTGCTCAGGCACGAGGGAGCGGTCTGTGACTTCGACATATGCGGCGGAGAGCTGCTCTTCACCGCGCTCTGGGATAACCGCCCGCTCGAGTGCTACCGGGCGAGCCTCGCCGACGCAGCGGCGACGGCGGAACGGCTCAGCGATTTCCACGGCGCGCTGCTTGCGGACAGGTACGTCGCCGAGCCGCAGCCGCACAGCTTTGAGTTCGACGGCTGGCGCATAGACGGCTGGGCGCTTCTCCCGAAGGATTATGACAGCGAAAAGCGCTACCCCGCCATATTGGACATACACGGCGGACCGAACGCCTGCTATTCCACGGCCTACTGCCATGAGATGCAGGTCTGGGCCGGGCGCGGCTTCTTCGTCCTCTTCTGCAACCCCGTCGGCTCCGAGGGGAGGGGAGACGAGTTCATGAACATCCACGGCCATTTCGGCGAGCGGGATTACGAGTGCGTCATGAAATTCACGGACGAAATGCTCGCAAAATACCCGCAGATTGACGCCTCGAGGCTGTGCGTGACGGGCGGCTCCTACGGCGGGTTTATGACAAACTGGATAGTTACGCACACCGACAGGTTCGCGGCGGCGGCCACCCAGCGCAGCATTGCAAACTGGGTGAGCGCCATACTGCTGTGCGACAACGGCTGGTACAACATGCCGCTCCAGATGTGCGCCGACGTATATACGGGCGCGGATAAGCTCTGGGAGCAGTCGCCGCTGAAATATATCGAAAACGCGAAAACCCCGACGCTTGTGCTTCACTCCGACTGTGATTACAGCGTGCCCGTGGAGGAGGGCCTGCAGTTCTACTCCGCGCTCCAGGCCAAGGGAGTGGAGACGAGGATGGTCATCTTTAAGGGAGAAAATCACGAGCTCTCGCGCTCCGGAAGCCCGAGGCAGCGCCTCCGCCGGCTCAGGGAGATAACTGCCTGGCTGGAGGGGCACATCTGATTTCGCACGAGAAACCGGCGGCGAGTCGGGCACGATACCGCAGGATTGGAGAAATGTCATGGAAAATTTTAAAAACAGCCTTTTGTGGTATTCCATAAAGCGCCTGCTGCAGGGGATCCCGCTTATCATAATCGTGGTGCTGTTCTGCTTCGCGGTTATACAGCTGGCCCCGGGCACCCCGCTGTCCCTGCTGGGCGGCAGCGACGGCATCACGCCGGAGCAGGAGGCGTACCTCACCGAGAAGTGGGGCCTCAACGACTCGCTCTTCGAGCAGATAGTCAACTACTGCAAGAATATGCTCACCTTTGACCTCGGCGACTCCTACCGCCTGGGCCGGCCCGTCATGGAGGTCATACTTGAGCGCCTGCCGACCACGCTGCTGCTCCTGCTGCCCTCGCTGGCGATAGCCTCCGTGCTGGGCGTCTCCGTGGGCATGTACTGCGCGAGGCATATGCACACCCTCGGCGACAACGTCATGAGCGTCGTGGCCCTCGCGGGCTACTCCGTGCCGCTCTTCTGGATAGGGCAGATGCTGATACTCATCTTCGCCAACACATTGGGCTGGCTGCCCGTCTCGGGCTTGCAGGATTTGCGCGCGAACCACACGGGCCTGGCCCTGGTCTGGGATGTGTTCAAGCACCTCATCCTGCCCGGAAGCTGCCTCGTGTTCTACTACTCCGCGATGATTCTCCGCGTCACCCGGACGAAGATGTCCGAGGTGCTGCAGATGGATTACATCAAGACGGCGAGGGCCAAGGGCCTGCCGGAGAGGCGGGTTATCCGCGGGCACGCCCTGCGCAACGCGCTCGCGCCGGTGGTAACCGTCATCGGCATGGAGATGGGCTCGCTCGTCATGGGCGCGACCGTCGTGGAGAGCGTTTTCGGCTACCCTGGAACGGGCAGGCTGCTCTTCGACGCGGTCACGAAGCGCGATTATCCGCTCATAGCCGGTATGTTTTTCTTTATCTCCGTCACGGTCATCCTGGCGAACATCCTGGTGGACATTCTGTACGCGATAATCGATCCACAAGTAAGGTACAACTGACGGAGCGGATGGGAAGTATGGATATGAAAATGGACCGGAAAACATCTGAAGAGGCCGGCAGCCGGAAGAGCGTGCGACGGCAGCGCATGGAGCTGCGCCTGGAAGGGGCGAAAAAGTTCTGGAAGCGCTTCTGTAAGAACAAGGGCGCGGTCACCGGCCTCGCCGTATTCGCAATCATAGTGCTCGTGGCGCTGTTCGCCCCGCTCATCGCGCCTTACAGCCCCTACGACAACACCTTCGCGCTCAAGGAGGCGCCGAGCATGGCCCACCTCTTCGGCACGGACGAGCTGGGGCGCGACGTGCTCTCCCGCACGATTTACGGCGCGCGAGTCTCGCTGATAGTCGGCGTGGCGGCCTCGCTGCTCTCCACCGTTATCGGCGTCGTCATAGGCTGCATAGCGGGCTACTCCAACCGCTTTACCAGCAGCGCCCTGCTGAAGGTGACCGAATCCTTCCAGATGCTGCCCATGTTCTTCGTGGGCATCCTGCTCTCGGCCATCTTCGGGCCGAGCCTCGCGCTCATAGTCATGGTCATAGGCTTCATGGGCTGGCCGAGCTGCGCTCGCGTGGTGCGCGGCGAGTTTTTAACATTGCGCGAGCAGGAATTCGTCACCGCCGCGCGCTCGATAGGCTGCAAGAAGTTCTCTATCATGTTCCAGGAGATAATGCCCAGCGTTATCCCGCAGATTATTGTCAATGCGTCCATGCGCATGGCCACCGCCATAATGATGGAGGCCACGCTGAACTTCTTCGGCTGCGGCGACCCGGTCATGGTGAGCTGGGGCAAGCTGCTCAACGATTCGCGGAACTTCGTGCGCTCCATACCCTGGGCCTCCATTGCCCCGGGCCTGGCCGTGCTCATAACCGTCCTGAGCATCAACCTGCTCGGCGACGGCCTCAACGACGCGCTCAACCCGAAGCTCAGAGAAAGGTAGGTGCTCTCTTTGCAGGATAAATTACTCGAGGTCACCGACCTTACGACAACCTTCAAGCTTCAAAGCGGCTCGGTCGTCAGCCCGGTCGACCACGCCTCGTTCTTCGTCCGCAAGGGCGAGGTCGTCGGCATAGTCGGCGAGAGCGGCTGCGGCAAGTCCATGACGGCCACGTCCATCATCCGCCTCATCCCGCCTCCGGGCAAGATAACGGAGGGCAGGGTGCTCTTCCAGGGCAAGGACGTCGTCCGGATGCGATCGCAGGAGCTCTCGGCCCTGCGCGGGGCGCACATCTCGACAATTTTCCAGGACCCTCTGACCTTCCTGAACCCCGTCTACACGATTGGCCGCCAGATTGGCGAGACCGTGAGGCTGCACCTGGGCGTGAGCAAGGAGGAGGCGAGGAAGAGGACGCTCGAGGTGCTGGACATGGTCAAGATACCCGCGCCCGAGCGCGTCGCCAAGTCCTACCCCTTCGAGCTCTCGGGCGGCATGAGGCAGCGCGTGCTCATCGCCATCGCGATGTGCTGCAACCCCGAGCTTATCATTGCCGACGAGCCCACGACGGCGCTCGACGTCACCGTGCAGGCGCAGATTCTCTCGCTGCTGACCGGCCTGGTGCGCGAGAAGAACATCTCCATGATACTCATCACGCACGACATGGGCATAGTCGCGGACGTCTGCGACAGGCTGTACGTCATGTACGCCGGACAGATTGTGGAGAGCGGAACCCTGGACGACATCTTTTACCGGCCCGCACATCCCTACACGAAGGCGCTTTTGAACAGCGTGCTGACAATCAAGGAGCGGCGCGAGGTCATCGCCAGCATCCCGGGCGTCGTCCCGGACATAGAGCACTTCCCGAAGGACTGTCGCTTCGGCCCGCGCTGTCAGGAGCGCTGCGAGCGCTGCGCCGGCATGGAGCCGGGGCTTGAGGAAGTGTCCCCGGGGCATTTCGCCAAGTGCGCGCTTTATAGGAGGTGACGGTATGGAGCGGGAAAACGTTCTCACGGAGGACGGCGAGGAAAAGCGCGTCCTCATAGAGGCGAAGAATCTGCAGCGCCTCATACGCGTGCGCGGCCGGAAGGTGGGCGGCAAGCCCGCCTACGTACACGCCGTGGACGGCGTGAGCTTCAAGGTATATGAAAACGAGACACTGGCCCTCGTCGGCGAGAGCGGCTGCGGCAAGTCGACGCTCGGCAAGACCATCCTGAACCTCGTCCCGCCCACGGGCGGCGAGCTGCTCTACAAGGGCGTGAATATATACGGGCTGTCGCCGGACGAGATGCGCATGATGCGCCGGAACATGCAGATAGTCTTCCAGGACATCGGCGCTTCGCTCAACCCGAGGCACACGATAGAGCAGATACTGATGAAGCCCATAATGATGTTCCACCCCGAGCTTTCGAACGACGAGGTGCGCGAGCGGGCCAAGCAGCTGCTCGAGACGGTCGGGCTCTCGCCCGCGGAGGCGTATATGCTGCGCTATCCGCACGAATTCAGCGGCGGACAGCGCCAGAGGATAGGCATAGCCCGTGCGATAGCCCTGTCGCCGAAGTTCATCGTGGCGGACGAGCCGGTCTCGGCCCTCGACGTCTCCGTCAGAGGGCAGATACTCAACCTGTTCAACGAATTAAAACGCAAGCTCGGGCTCTCGTACCTGTTCATCACGCACGACATGTCCGTCGTGAGGTCGATTGCCGACCGCGTGGCGGTCATGTACCTGGGCAAGATAGTCGAGCTGGCGGACGCCGACGACTTCTTCGCCGACACGGCGCACCCCTACGCGCAGGCGATTCTGTCGGCCACGCCGATAGCCGACCCGGAGCTCTCCCGCTCGAGGGAGGTCATCGACCTCAAGGGCGAGCTGCCCTCACCGGTCAACGTGCCGGCCGGCTGCCGCTTCTGCACCCGCTGCCGCTACGCCACGGACGAGTGCCGCAGCGTCGAGCCGGAGCTTGAGGACATCGGCGGCGGCCATCTCTGCGCCTGCGTGAGGCGCGTCCGCGGCGAAATCTGAGGCCGCGGGAAAAAGAGTTATTTCTGTCCGAAGGACCGGAAATATACAAAACAAAGGAGGAAATGAAATGAGGAAAATCACGGCATTGCTGCTGGCTCTTGTCATGATTGTCGGCCTCGCCGCCTGCGGCGAGAGCGGCGGGGAGACCACCCCTCCCGCCACCGAACCGGGCGACGCCCTTCAGCAGCAGGAAGACGCCACCCAGGATCTCGACGAAATCAGCGGGAACCAGGGCGACGAGGAAAAGCAGTACGGCGGCACCTTTATCGTGGGCATCCCCGCCGACCCCGCGGGCTTCATGGGCGCGGTCAGCACCGACACCTATGACAAGTACGCCTGGCAGCCCATGGCCATCGGCCTGCTCGACTACGACGCGGCCAACAACATGGAGCCGGTGTGCAGCGAGCTGGCGGAGTCCTATGAGTTCTCCGACGACTATATGCACCTGACCTTCCACCTGAGGGAGGCCTACTGGAGCGACGGCGAGCCCATCACCTCCGAGGACGTCAAGTTCACCATCGAGGAGTTCCTGCTGCCCTACAGCTCCAACATGCAGAACGAGCTCGTCAACCTCGAGTCCATCGAGTGCCCCGACGAGAGGACCGTCACCATCAACCTCTCCCAGCCCAACAAGGCCCTCATCGGCTTCTGGCACAGCTTCTACTGCTCCGTGCTCCCCGAGCACGTCTGGGCCGACTACGCCGAGAATTATCAGGACTGCCCCGAGTTCCTGAACCCGACCGTCGTCGGCGGCCCCTTCATCCTCTCCGAGTACGTCTCCGGCGACCACATCACCTATGTGCGCAATGAGAACTACTGGAACGAGGAGGAGCCCTACGTCGACACCGTCATCCTCAGGATAATCCCCGACCAGACCACCATGGGCGAAGCCCTCGAGGCCGGCGAGATCGACCTCGCTCCCAGCGCCGCCATCTCCTATGACGAGTGCGACAGGCTCCGCGACGTCGACGGCATCACCGTCTACGACATCGGCAAGGAGCTGCGCACCACCGTCTACTACGTCGGCCTCAACCAGCAGAGCGAGAAGCTCGCCGACAAGGAGGTCCGCGCCGCCCTTCTCGAGGCCGTCGACCAGGACGACCTCATCACCACCGTCTTCAACGGCTACGGCCAGGCCTGCTACACCCCGATCCCGAACAACTCGGCCTTCAACGAGATACGCATCGAGCCCGACGAGGTCTACGACTACGACCCCGAGAGCGCCGCGGCCCGCCTCGACGCCGCCGGCTATCCCGCCGACGCCAACGGGAACCGCGACCTCACCATCACCATCGTCTGCGAGAGCAACGAGAAGGAGCGCATGCTGTCCGAGTCGCTCCGCAGCTACTGGGCGGCCGTCGGCGTCGAGACCGAGATTGTCTCCCTCGACCGCGCTGCCATGGTCGAGAGGGTGTACACCCAGAGAGACTACGACGTCTCCTTCATAGACGGCGGCCTGAGCTCTGACTTCGCCACCTGCGCCAACCGCTACTGCTCGAGCTACACGGGCAACTACTGCAACCCCGGCAACCTGAACAATCCTGAGATCGACGAGCTCTTCAAGATTGTCGGCGCCCAGGATGAGGAGACCCAGAAGGCCACCTACGCCGAGCTCCAGAACCTCATCGCGAGCGAGGCCTCCTTCATGTGGCTCCAGAACTGGGCCCCCTACGCCGTCAGCGACAACGTCGGCGGCCACCCCTTCCGTCCGGACGTCCAGTTCGACAACTGGGCCGGCGTCTGGATTAAGAACTGAAACCGGCAAGAGATAGTAAAAACCCAAAGGCAAATTGCCGGGGCCCGCTTTTGCGGGCCCCGGCAGCGAAACCGCGCCGCGCCCTCGAACGGGGCGCAGGCATAAGCTCATGCGCTCGCCGGACGTCCGGCGCTGAATACGGAAATAACGGCGCCTGCCGCGCCTTAAAAATATAGGGATAGTATGATGAGAGAGCTTCACCTTTATGTGTTGCGGAAAGGAACTGTTTATGAGCAAGATAAGCGAAATGAGCCGCGAGTCCTGGATAATGAGCACCTTCCCCGAGTGGGGCACCTGGCTCAACGAGGATATTGAAAACGAGACCGTCGCGCCCGGCACCGTCGCCATGTGGTGGCTGGGCTGCACCGGGATATGGTTCAAAACCCCGGGCGGCGCCAATATATCCGTGGATTTGTGGTGCGGCAACGGCAAGCGCACGCACGGCGACGACAAGATGAAGGTCGGCCACCAGATGGCGAACATGTGCGGCGCAAGGCGCATGCAGCCGAACCTGCGCGCCGTGCCCTTCGTCGTCGACCCCTTCGCCTTCAAGCAGGTTGACGCCGTCCTTGCCACGCACTATCATCAGGACCACATGAGCGCCGAGTGGGCGGCCCATGTGATACAAAGCGGCATGACCACGACCGACGCCGAGGGCAGGGAGGTGCCGGTGCCCTTCGTCGGGCCGAAGAAGTCCGTTGAGACCTGGATTAAGTGGGGCGTTCCCGCCGAGCGCTGCATAACCGTCAAACCGGGTGATACGCTCCGCGTCAAGGACGTGGAGATAGTCGTCCTCGACTCCTTCGACCGCACCTGCCTCGTCACCACCGACTCCACCGGTCCGGACCGCGAGGAGCTCTCCGGCGTCTGCCCGACGGATATGGACGAAAAAGCGGTCAACTACCTGCTCAAGACGCCCGGCGGCAACATATACCATTCCGGCGACAGCCACTATTCCATCTACTACGCCAAGCACGGCAAGGACCACGACATAGACGTGGCCTTCGGCTCCTACGGCGAGAACCCCGTGGGCATGGCGGACAAGATGACCTCCTGCGACATACTCCGCATGGCCGAGGCCCTGCGCTGCAAGGTCGTCATACCCATACACTACGACGTCTGGACGAATTTCATGGCCGATCCCGCCGAGGTAAGGCTGCTCTGGGAGTTCAAGAAGGACAGACTGGACTATAAGTTCCACCCCTTCCTCTGGGAGGTCGGCGGCAAATATGTCTATCCCACGGACAAGGACAAGCTCGCCTATCACCACAGACGCGGCTTTGAGGACTGCTTCGAGGCGCCTCAGAACATCCCGTTCCGCTCCATGCTGTAAGGGTGAGGTCTATGAGGGTTGAAAAGCGCGCCATAGCCGAGCTCACGCTCTGCTACTGCGTGGCGCAGATACAATATAGGGGAGAGCCGCACTTCCTCGTCGCCTCCGAGAAGGAGCACGAGTGCCTGCTCTTCGACGAACACGGCAGGCTTGCGGACACGGTCTGGGAGGGGCCGGGCGGCACCATGTCCATGGTGCCCCTGCCGGGGCGCGACGGCGCCTTCCTCGCCACGCACCGGTTCTATTCTCCCAACAACTCAAAGGAGGCCAAGATTGTCCTCTGCCGGCATACGGAGAGCGGCTGGGCCGTGCGGACAATTGCCGAGCTGCCCTACGTCCACCGCTTCGACATCCTCGAGCGCGGCGGGGCGCGCTATCTGCTGGCCTGCTGCATCAAGAGCGGCTATGAGTACAAGGACGACTGGCGCTTCCCCGGCATGACTCTGGCATGCCGGCTGCCGGAGGACTTCCCGGACAACCCGGACTGCGTCCTCGAATTTACCGAGCTCAAGGGCGGCATGCTTAAAAATCACGGCTACTGCCGCGACATGCACAACGGCGTCATGACCGGCCTCGTCACCTGCGAGGAGGGCGTCTACCGCTTCACGCCTCCCGCGGCGGGAGAGAGCGGATGGAAGATTGAGCTCCTGCTCGCCGAGCCGGTCAGCGACTGCGTAATGCTCGACTTCGACGGAGACGGGCGGAAGGAGCTGCTGACGCTCAGCCCCTTCCACGGGGATACCCTGCGCGTCTATCACGCCTCCGGCGAGGGCTATGTCAAGGTCTTCGAATACGGCGAGAAGATAGAGTTCGCGCACGCTATATGCGCGGATATCATCTGCGGCAGGCCCATGGCGGTGATAGGGCACCGCAAGGGCAAAAGGGACCTCCTCTCCGTGGAGTACGCCGGCGGGGAATACCGCGTCGGCGTTATCGACCACGACGTGGGCCCGGCGAACGTCCTGCACGCCATTGTGGACGGGAAGGACGTGCTGCTGAGCGCCAACAGGGAGATAAACGAAGTGGCGTATTACGAGCTGAGCGAGAGATAACGGAGGGAATTATGCCCAAGTATGATTTCATGAGCTTCGGCGAGCCGAATATAAGGCTCACGCCCCTGGGGCACGACCGCTTCGGGCAGACGGACGAGATGCGCCTGGGCATAGCCGCGGCGGAGCTCAACTGCTGCGTGGACATAGCCAACCTGAGCGTCGAAAAGCTGCTGCCCACGATGAAGACGGCCTATATCACCAAGCTGGTGGACAACTGGACGGGCCGCTATATCGTCAGCCGCGCGCAGATGTACGGCGTGGACATGTCCAACATCGTGGTTGAGGACTTCGACAAAATAGGCCGCGTCCGCAACGGCCTGGCCTTCATTGAGCTCGGCCTGGGCCCGAGGCCCAGCTATCAGATATACGACCGCGGCCACTCGGCCCTGAGCCTCATAAAGCCCGGGGATATAGACTGGGACGCCGTGCTGGACACCCGCTGGTTCCACACCACGGGCATAGTCACGCCCCTCGGCGAGCACACGGCGGGAGAGGTCATGGCGGCCATCCGCGCCGCCAAGCGCCGCGGCGCGGTCGTGAGCTACGACATAAATTACCGCAGCACGCTCTGGAGCAGGGAGGAGGCCGCCGCAGTCATAGGCGAGATAATCCCGCTCGTGGACGTGGTCTTCGGCGGGGCGGCGGACTTTGAGGCCATCCTCGGCGTAAGCCCGGGGCCGGAGGCCGCGGCGGCGGACGCCCCGGAGCTCTATCGCGCCGCAGCCGGGAAGGTCATGGAGCGCTATCCCAACCTGAAGGCGCTGGCCACCACGCAGAGATGGGTGCACAGCGCGCTGCTGAACGACTGGCAGGGCTATCTGCTGACAGGGAACGGCTTCTACGCCTCGCGCAGATACGAGAACGTGGAGATAAACGACCGCGTGGGCAGCGGCGACAGCTACGCCTCAGCCATAATCTGGGGCATGCTCAGCGGTCTCGGAGAGCGGGAGAACGTAGAGCTTGCGGCGG
Source organism: Candidatus Scatomorpha merdipullorum (assembly GCA_018716795.1). Classification (GTDB taxonomy): domain Bacteria; phylum Bacillota; class Clostridia; order Oscillospirales; family Oscillospiraceae; genus Scatomorpha; species Scatomorpha merdipullorum. Next base: position 14,533 of record DVJK01000079.1, read on the forward strand.
CGTATTCGGCGCTCTGCCACACCGTGCGCAACGACTGGTGCCTCGTCTCGCGCGAGGAGGCGCAGGCGCTCGCGGACGGCATGGGCGCGGGAGTGCGCAGATAGGCAAAGGGGATTTATATGTTTGGGAATCATCTGGCGGGAATATACGAAAAGGCCCTCGATCCCTCCGACAGCTGGGAGCGGAGGCTCCGAAAGGCCAAAAGCCTCGGCTTCGATTTCCTGGAGATAAGCATAGACGAGAGCGACGAGCGCCTTGAGCGCCTATACTGGCCGCGCGAAGAGATTGAAGGGCTGCGCCGTCTCAGCTCCGCCGAGGGGATGCCTATCAGGTCCATGTGCCTGAGCGGGCACCGCCGCTTCCCCTTCGGCAGCGCCGACGCCGCCGTGAGGGAGAAGGCCTATGACATCATGGACAGGGCCATAGATTTCGCCTGCGCGGCGGGCATACGGGTGATACAGCTGGCGGGCTACGACGTCTATTACGAGCCCTCGACGCCCGAATCGGTGCGCAGGTTCCGCGAGGGGATGTGCTGGGCGGTCAGGCGCGCGGCGCGCAGCCAGGTCATGCTGGCCATGGAGATAATGGACACGGCCTTTATGAACTCGATAACCAAGCACATGGGCTATGAGGCCATGCTGCACTCGCCCTGGTACAAGGTCTATCCGGACATCGGCAACCTCAGCGCCTGGGGAGAAAACGACCCCATTGAGGAGCTGAGCCGCGGCCTGGACAGCATAGTCGCCGTCCACGTCAAGGACACGCTGCCCGTGAGAGCAGACAGCGCGGGGAAGTTCAAGGGTGTGCCCTTCGGCTCCGGCTGCGTCGACTTCGCCGGGGCCTTCGCAAGGCTGGAGGAGCTGGGCTACGCCGGGCCCTACATGATTGAAATGTGGTACGAGCCAGGTACGGACGACATGGAAAGGATAAGCGCCGCGCAAAGCTGGCTCGAGCGGCAGTTCCAAGCCGCCCTTGCCAAAACGGGCGCCGCGCGCAAGGGCGCCGCGCCGTGATCGCCGCTTGAGCGTTTTCCGCGCGGCATATATTCAAATTGCCGATTATATGAATTATTCGCTTGACTATTTTAACAAAATTAAATATAATTGTGTCGTAAAAACTGAATTGTAGGAACAAAGCAGGCCGGATTTTTGGGAACAATCGATTGGGGCGCGGTGAATTTATGAATATGCGGGTCAACCAGCGTGAAAACAGCATAGTCGAGTATATAAACCAGTTCGAAAGCGCCACGGTTTCCGAGCTCAGCTCGCGCTTCAATGTCTCGGAGATTACCATCCGGCGCGACCTCGAAAGACTCAGCGAGAAGCGCGTCATAAACCGCGTCCACGGCGGAGCAAGGCGCATGGACGCCCCGGAGATTGAGGCCTCGGTCACGGAGTTCAGGCAGAAGTCCGAATCCATGCTTCAGGAAAAGGTGCGGATAGGGCAGAGGGCCTGCCAATTCGTCAAGGATTTCGACACGGTTTTCATGAACAGCGGCACCACCGTGCTGCAATTCCTCAAGCAGCTGCAATGCCAGGGCGTGACCATAGTCACCAACAACGTCGCCGCCCTGGACACGCCGCACTATCCCGGGATAGACATACTCATGCTGGGCGGGGTTTATAACGAGCGCACGAGGTCCGTCGGCGGCGAGATAACCAGCAGCAACCTCCTGAATATTTACAGCACCTGCACCATACTCGGCGTCAACGCCCTGGATTTGAACGAGGGCATGACCACCAGCGTATACCACGAGTGTACGGCGAATAACGCCATGATAAGCCATTCGAGGGGCAAGGTGATTGTCCTGGCGGACAGCTCCAAGATGGGGAAGATATCGAGCTATGTGTCCTCCCCGCTCTCGAAGATAGACGTGATAATAACTGACTCGGCCTGCCCCGGCGAATTCGTCGCCGGCTTCGAGGCCAAAGGCATAGAGGTGATTACGGTCTGAGCGGCCGCGAATAAGCCGCCCGGGGCAAAACCCCGGGCGGCTTCGCCATACGCCGACCCGCCGCGCCGCGTTTATGCATCGCGGCAGCGCTTCATTTCCGTGTTTTTGCGCGAAAAAGCCCCGGAGCCAAAGCTCCGGGGCTTGGTGGACGATACAGGACTCGAACCTGTGACCCTCCGCACGTCAAGCGGATGCTCATACCAGCTGAGCTAATCGTCCGTGTGCCGCTCTCATCGGCGGCTTTGTTATTATACGATAGGCCCTTGCAAATGTCAAGAGTTTTTTTCGCGTTTTTTGCCCCTCCAACCCGGGGCGGGAGGGGCATTTAAATCACTGTTCGGGCGCGGGAAGCTTGGTGACGTCGACCCACTCAAGGGCGTTGGAGTATTTCCACAGCTCCTCGAGATTGAGCTCTATGGCGCTCGAGCCGCTGCCGACGGCGGGGAAGACGGTCTCGAAGCGCTTGAGGCTGTCGTCCAGGTAGACGTCGACGCCGTCGTTTATGCCGAAGGGGCAGACGCCGCCCACCGGGTGGCCGATGAGCTCAAGCACCTCGTCGGCGGTGAGCATCTTGGCCTTGCAGTGGAACTTCTCCTTGAACTTATGGTTGTCTATGCGCGCGTCGCCGGCGGCGAGGACGAGTATCGCGCCGCCGTCCGGGCGCTTGAAGCTCAGGCTCTTGGCGATGCGGGCGCCCTCGACGCCCAGGGCCTTGGCGGCCAGGTCGACCGTGGCGGAGGAGACGTCGAACTCGATAACACGGTCCTCCATGCCGAACTGGCGGAAGTACGCGCGGCCTTTTTCTATGGACATAAAATCACCCACCAAACATTATTCCCGCACATTATAATACAGCCTTCGCCGTTTTTCAAGGCTCGAGCAGCAAAAGGCTGCCGTCTTTTCCGCTGTCGGCGATGAGGCGCGTCTCGCCAGCGCCCCAGCTCACGGAGTAGAGCGGCGAATCCATGAACGCCGCCGTGAGGCCCAGGCTTTCGCCGGCGGAGAGGAGGCTCAGGTACAGCACGGTCTGCTGCGGGTAAAAGCTGCCGTCCGTGTCCATGGCGACGCGGCGGACGCATATGTCCGTAACCTCCTCGGACGCGGTGAGCGAGAACTCGACTCCGCCCTCGTCCAGCACGGCGGAGAGGGCCGCGCCCTCAATCCCGGCGCCTATCGAGAGCGCGCCCGGGCCGCCCTTCGGCGAGCTCGCGGGCAGATACTCGGGCTTCAAAAGCCCGTCCAGCTCGGAGTAGGGGAGGACGAAGACCACGCTGCCCACGGCGTAGGGCGCAATCTCCTCGGGCGCGGCGAAGACTGCGAGGCCGTCGTCCGCGAAGTACCACCTGCCCTCGCCCAGCGCGCTCTCCGCGAAAGCGGAGAGGTCATAGAAGGCCGAGGCGTTGGGGTTCTCCGCCGCCGAGTCCAGCACGTAGCGCTCGACCTTTTCGGAGAGCGCCGCGGGGTCGGAGGCAATGTCCTCCGCGCTCAGGAGCTCGCCGGAGGCGAAGTCGCAGCTCAGGCCGAAGCCGGAGCCCGCGGGATGCGGCCCGCCGAGCGAGCTGCTGTCGCTCACCAGAAGGCTCAGCACCCGGCCGTCGCAGCGCATGAGCTCCGCGCGGCGCTGAAAGCCGTAGCCCACGCCCATCCAGTCGAGCCGGCCCGCCTCGTCCAGGGCCTCATAGGCCGCGCGGGCGGCGGAGTCCACCTCGGAAAGCGTGTCCTCGGAGGGCGTGAGCGCGCCGTTGAGCGCGCGGCTCAGCGCGGGGCCGGACTGCGAGCCGGTGTTGAGCTCGAGCGCGGGGTAGGAATATGTATAGAGGTCGCCGGTCTCGCACTTCGCGGCCTTCGTGAGCGTCTGGAAGCGCACGGCCGTGCGCGGGCTTTCCTCCGGCCCCGCCGGCGAGGCCTCCGTACCCGCGCCGGGAGACGCGGTCCCGGCCTCATTCGCGCCGCAGGCGGCGAGGGCGAGCAGCAAAAGCGCCAGAGCGAGCGCAAAAAGCTTCTTCATTGCAATCCCTCCTTCGGGTTTATACGCCTAAGACGCCCCTTGGGAGAAAATTGTTCCTCAGCCGAGCGCGACGTCGAGAATCATCATCAGCGCGAAGCCCGCCGCCGCGCCGACGGTGCCGATGTTCGAGTGCTCGCCGGACTGGCTCTCGGGTATCAGCTCCTCGATGACGACGTAGAGCATCGCGCCCGCGGCGAAGGCGAGGATATAGGGCAGCACGGGCGTTATGAGCCCCGTGAGCAGTATGGTCAGAAGCGCGCCGGCGGGCTCCACGACGCCGGAGCCGAAGCCCAGCAGGAAGGCCCGGCCGCGCGAGGCCCCTCGGCCCGCGAGCGGCATGGATATCACCGCGCCCTCGGGCAGGTTCTGCATCGCGATTCCCGCGCTCAGCGCAAAGGCCGAGGCGAGGCTGAGCGAGCCCTCACCCTGCATTGCCGCGGCGAAGACGACGCCGACGGCCATACCCTCGGGCAGGTTGTGCAGCGTCACGGCGAGGGTGAGCATCGCGCTCTTCCCAAGCCCGGAGGGGCAGCCCTCGGGCCTGTCGCAGTCGAGGTGCTGGTGCGGCACCACGCTGTCGAGCAGCAGCAGGAAGCCCACGCCCAGCAGGAAGCCTATTGCCGCCGGAACCCAGGCGGCGGAGCCCTGCTCCTCCGCCATGTCTATCGCCGGAATCAGCAGCGACCAGACGCTCGCGGCAATCATGACGCCGGAGGCGAAGCCCAGAAGCAGCTTCTGCACCCACGGCCTCATCTCGCCGCGCAGGAAGAACACCAGCGCAGAGCCCGCAGTCGTGCCTATAAGCGGTATCAAAATGCCGATTATCGCGTTAGTCCACATTATTTCCACCTCCAACGGACATTGTACCACAGGCGAGGCCCCTTGCGAAGGGGCAAAAAGTCCACGGTGCGAAATTTACACATTGCGAAGCAACTGAGCAAATTCTACAATAGACGACGCTAACCCGGCGCAAAAATCTACGCGCCAAAGACAAACAGTGTAATTTTGCGCGCTGAATTTGTGTTATACTGTCCACGTGTGGAATTACATTCCCGCGGAAATGTCTGCGGAGGAGGAGTGAAATTTTATGCCGGAGACTGTCGTCTTCTCGGACGCCTATGTCTGGACGTTCATGGGCCAGCTCGCGATACTCTTCATCGCCATCCTGGCCGGCAACGTCCTGCGCACCTGGGTGCCTTTCCTGAAAAAGCTGTACATACCCGCCGCCATCATAGGCGGCTTCCTTGTGCTGGGGCTCAAGCAGATACCCGCGCTGACGCCGCTGGTGGACAACGCGACGATGGAGATTATAACCTACCACGCCCTCGGCCTCGGCTTCGCGGCCATGGCGCTCAAGACCGCGCAGGAGGAGAAGAAGGTCTCCACCGTCAAGGTCGTCGAGTCCGGCGCGATAATGGCGGGCGGCTATCTCATCCAGGCGGTTATCGGCCTCGTGCTCTCGATAGCCTTCTATTTCATAAACAGCAAGTATTTTTACGCCGCGGGCCTCATACTGCCCATGGGCTTCGGGCAGAGCACGGGCAGCGCGCTCAGCTGGGGCAGCAACTTCGAGGCGAACTATAACTTCGCCGGCGGAAGCAACTTCGGCCTCGCCGTCGCGGCCATAGGCTTCATCGTCGGCAGCGTCTTCGGCGTCATATACCTCAATATCGCGACGCGCAAGGGCCTTGTGAAGCCCCGCCGCGCCCTCGCCGCGGAGAAGGACCACGTCATTATCGAGGACCCCAACGAGATACCCAATTCCGAGAGCATCGACAAGCTGACCGTCCAGCTCTGCCTCGTCGCGCTGGCCTACGCGGGCGCATACGGGATTATGCTCCTGCTCGCCGCCGTGCCGATAAAGGCCGTGGGCGATCTGGCCTGGGGCCTCAACTTCCTCTGGGCCCTCGTGGCGGCCTTCCTCATCAAGACCTTCATGGCCGCGATGAAGAAGAAGGGCGTCATAAAGCGCTACTACACCAATAACCACCTCATGGACCGCATAAGCGGCACAATGTTCGACGCGATGATAGCCGCGGGCATCATGGCGATAGACATCGAGGACGTGCTCGAGAACATCTGGCTGCTGATTGCCACCTGCCTTATCGGCACGGTTATCACCTTCTGGTATGTCCGCAAGGCGACGAAGCACGCCTACAAGAACTATGAGATTGAGTCCTTCCTCACGAATTTCGGCACGCTGACCGGCACGCTGAGCACGGGCATGGTGCTCCTGCGCGAGATAGACCCCGACTTCGTGACGCCGGCCAGCAGCAACATCGTGCTTCAGAACATCCCCTCGATAGGCTTCCTCGCGCCGCTGCTGCTCACGCTGGGCTTCGCGGCCTCGAGCCTCACGAACACCTTTATAATGTTCGGCGTCTACCTCGTGCTGTTCATCGCGTATAACGTCTTCCTCTTCCGGCGGCGGATATTCAAAAAGCGCTACGCGGACAAGCCCGAGGAGGTATGGACCGAGTGAGCGCGCCGGAGCGCAGGCCGGACGCGTATTACAAGCGCATCTACGCGCTCTTCCGGCCGATATTCCGCGCCGTCGCCTTCTTCGCCTACGGCGTGCGCGTAAAGCGCCCCGTCCGCTATGAGGAGCCGGTGCTGATTCTCGCGAACCACACGAGCGACCTCGACTTCACGGACGTCGCGTCGCACATCTCGAATCACATGTACTTCGTCACGAGCGACCACGTGACCGCGATGGGCCTCTTCGGCAAATACTTCGACAGCTGGTTCAACCCGATAAAGGTCACGAAGGGCTCGAGCAAGGCGGGCGGCGTTATCGACATTATGCGCCGCCTGCGCCGCGGGAACTGCGTGCTGCTCTTCCCCGAGGGGAGAATAAGCCACAACGGCCGAAGCACGGACATCGCTCCGGCGACGGCGAAGCTCGCGAAATCCGTCAAGTGCAAGGTTGTCACCTTCCGTGCGAGCGGCGGCTTTTTCATCGAGCCGAGGTGGCAGAATTACCTCAACCGGGGCAAATTGTTCTCCGCCGGAGTGGTCAACGAGTACTCGCCGGAAGCTTTGGCGAAAATGACGAACGAAGAAGTTCTCGAGCAGATTCGCGCCGACCTGTTCGTCGACGCCTACGCCGAGCAGGAGCGGCTTCGCCGCCCCTTCAAATTCCGGCACGGCCTGCGGGACATAACGCGCTATTACGACGTCTGCCCGCGCTGCCGCGGCGTGGACACGCTCGAGGCCGAGGGCGAGGGCATGACTGTGCGCTGCCGGGAGTGCGGCTGCGAGCTTACGATGGACGAGCTCGGCTTCTTCCACGGGCACGAGGGCCTGCGCAGCTGCCTCGACTGGGAGGAAATTCAGCTGGAAACGTACCGGAAACGCTTTGAAAACGGGGAATTCTTCGCCGAAGACGGCGTTACGATATACTCCGTCGGCGAGGGCTTTGAGCGGACGGAGCTCTTCACCGGGCCGCTTTCAAGCTCGGCGGAGGGCTTCAAAATAGGCGGCGGGAGCTACGCCTTCCATGAGATGAGCCTCCCGGAAATCCTCTCCGGCGGCCGCCGCATGGAGTTCACCTGCGGCAAAAGGAGCTATATGCTCGAAAAGGAAAACGCCTGCCTAAACAAATACGTCGAGCTCTACAAATGGGCGACGGGCAGGGAGGAGTAAACGCGCGCGGGCCGCTTCGGCCCGCGTTTTTTTCACATATGCGCGCCCGGCTGCCGCGCAAAAATGAGAGGTAATATTTTTTACGTCAAAACACAGCCGGAAAATGTTGACTTTCGGGGCCCGCAGTGATATCATTATCTGTGTATAAAAGCGGCATATGCCGCTTCACTTCCTCGGAGAGGAAGTGATATCCCTTGGAGAATTAAAATTGAAAAGGAGAATCGGTATGAAAAAGCGTTTTCTTGCAGCGC
>DVJK01000080.1 GCA_018716795.1 Candidatus Scatomorpha merdipullorum
CGGAGCTCAGCGCCGCGCTGGCGGGTATGGGCATGACGGACGCCTTTGACATGGGCCTCGCCGACTTCTCCGGCATGGGCGAGAGCGGGCTCGGCGGCATCTTCATAAGCCGCGTGCTGCACGAAACCTTCATCGAGGTCACGCCGCAGGGCACGCGCGCCGCCGCGGTCACGGTGATCGAAGCGCCCGCTGGCGCGGAGCCGCCGCAGGACCTCAAGACCGTAATCTGCGACCGGCCCTTTGCGTACATGATTGTGGATACGGAGTACAATGTGCCGCTCTTCTTCGGCGTTGTGACCGGGGATGCGTTCTGAAAAGGAGGACGGGATGAAAAAATTTGCGCTTTTTCTCGCCATCGCCCTGCTGCTCACGCTGCCGGGCTGCGGGAGCGAGACGGGCCTGCTCGCGGGTGTGACGGCCTCTGAGAGGGGCGAGGCGGCGGACGCGGCGGAGCTCGCGGCGGACTTCACGATGGAGCTCTTCAACGCGGCCTATGAGGGCGGCGACGCGCTTATCTCGCCGGTGAGCGTCCTCGCGGCGCTCGCTATGGCCGAGGCGGGAGCCGAGGGCGAGACGCTCTCGCAGATGGAGGAGGCCTTCGGCGTCGACGCGGAGACGATGCGTTTGGCGCTCTCGGCCTACATGTCCAGCGTCGCGGGTACGGAGGCGAAGACGGCGAACGCGATATGGTTCCGCGACGACGGGAGCTTCGCGCCGAACGAGGACTTCCTCGCCGACTGCGCGTCCTTCGCGGGCGCGGAGGTCTTCGCGGACGAGTTCACGGGCGCGCTGGCGGGGAGGATAAACGGCTGGATTTCAGAGCACACGGACGGCATGGTTAAGGACGTGCTCGACGAGATTGACCCCGACGCGGTCATGTACCTCGTCAACGCCCTCGCCTTCGAGGCGGATTGGGCGGCGCAGTATAGTGAACAGCAGATACGCCCCGGCGCTTTCCATGCGGAGGGCGGCGAGCTTGAGGCCGAGCTCATGTACTCCGAGGAGAACGTCTACCTCGAGGGCGAGGGCTTCACCGGCTTCATGAAGCCCTACAAGGGCGGGCGCTACGCCTTCGCGGCGCTCCTGCCGGACGAGGACGGCTCGCTCGAGGCCATGCTCGGCAGTCTCACGGGCGAAAAGCTCGCCGCCGCGCTCGAGGGCGCGGAGCACACGGCGGTCGAGACGGCGACGCCGAAGTTCGCGTGCGAGAGCAGCTTTGAGCTCTCCGACGCGCTCAAGGCCCTCGGCATGACCGACGCCTTCGACGGCGCGCTTGCCGACTTCGGCGGCATGGGCGAATCGGCGCAGGGCAACGTCTTCATAAACCGCGTGCTGCACAAGACCTTCATCGAGGCCGACGGCCTCGGCACCCGCGCGGGCGCGGCGACGGTGGTGGAGATGAACGAGGAGTCCGCGATGATTGTCGAAGACGTGAAGCGGGTCTTCCTCGACCGGCCCTTTGCGTATATGATTGTGGATACGCAGTACAACGTGCCGCTCTTCTTCGGCGTCGTGACGGGCGAGGGCTTCTGAGGCCAAAGCAAAAGAAAAAAGCTCCCGCGAGGGAGCTTTTTCATTCGTCGAGGCCCGAGAAGAACTCGTCGTAGGAGCAGGCGTATATTTTCCGAAGCTCTATCAGCACGCTGGCGCGGATGTTGAGCTCGCCGGATTCATACTTGGCGTAGGTCGTGCGGCCTATGTCGCAGCCGCGCCTTTGCAGCTCGGCGCAGAGCTTTTCCTGTGAGAGCCCATTGTCCAGCCTGAGCCGCCGCAGGTTCGCGCCCATGAAGCGGTCGCGCCGTATCTTCTGTTCCACGCCCTCACCTCGCCTTTTGACCAGTATTGGTTGCAATTTTTTCTATCATATGCTAAGATGAGAGAAAATATTGACCGCTATACTGGTCAGAAAGGCGGATTTTTGTGAACGGCTATAAAGAAATGTACCTGCGCCTTTTCAACCGCGTCACCGACGCCCTCGAGCTTCTGGACAGGGGAGAAGCTGACAGGGCGCGTGAGCTGCTGATATCTGCGCAGCGCGAAGCCGAAGAAATGTTTATCGCGCAGCCGGGCGCGGAATCTGAGGCTTAGGCCTCACCTCCTGCCGCCGCGCGGCATAGGATACCGAGAGGCACGGCCTCTATTTTGCTGCAAAGAGGTATCCATATGCTCGACTACTTTGCCGCGCTGCCGCACACGGCGCAGGCGCTTCTCGCGACGCTCTTCACCTGGGGCGTGACGGCGCTGGGCGCGGCGGCGGTTTTCCTTTTCAAGCGCATGAACGGAACGCTGCTCGACGCCATGCTGGGCTTCGCCGCGGGCGTCATGACGGCGGCGAGCTATTTTTCCCTGCTCGCCCCGGCGGCGGAGCTGGCCGAATCGCTCGGCATGAACGTGCCGCTCGCGCTTCTCGCGGGCTTCCTCGGCGGAGGGGCGCTGCTGTTTTTGGGCGATTTCGTCTGGGCGAGGCTCGACTCGCGCGGAGGCGCGCGCCGCTCGGCCATGCTCGTGAGCAGCATCACGCTGCACAACATACCCGAGGGCCTCTCCGTCGGCGTGGCCTTCGGCTCGCTGGCCTACGGCATCCCGGGCGCGACGCTGGCCTCGGCCTGCCTCCTCGCGCTGGGCATAGGGCTTCAGAACTTCCCCGAGGGCCTCGCCGTCAGCGTGCCGCTCCGGCGCGAGGGCGCGAGCAGGGCGAGGGCCTTCTGCATAGGCCAGCTCTCCGGCGCGGTGGAGCCCGTCGCGGGCGTGCTGGGCGCGCTTCTGGTGCTCGGCGTGCAGCGGCTGCTGCCATACATGCTCGCCTTCGCCGCCGGCGCGATGATTTACGTGGTCGTCTCCGAGCTGGTGCCCGAGAGCCAGACGAACGAAAAGGGCGGCGTCATGGCCTTCGCCACCCTAATAGGCTTCGCGCTTATGATGGTCATGGACGTGGGATTGGGGTAACGCGAATACGTTGTATTGACATTGCATAAGACGAGGTGCGGCGCATGAAGGCCGATCCGAGCCTTGGGAAGAGCTATACCTCTGTAAATGAGCTTTTTGAAGATCTCAATGCTGACGATTAATCGCCGCAGCGCCTCCAAAGCTCGTGCGGGCCCGTTT
>DVJK01000081.1 GCA_018716795.1 Candidatus Scatomorpha merdipullorum
ATTATGTCTAAAAAGGCCTCGACGGCCTTTTTAGCCAATAAGGTCTCCCGCCCTTCGGGCGATGAGGACCGGCGCTTCGCTGCGCGCAAAGAAATCCGCCGGCCCGAGGGCCGGCGGATTTTTCACACTCCGCTCCGCGAGAAGTATTTTCGGGCGGGCAAAGCTCGCCCGAAAATGGATTTCAATCTTTTTCGCCGCAAAACGGCGAAACTTAAGCGAGGCTTTTTCGACAGTCCGTAAAGAGCGGAGCCGTTTGGCTCCGCTCTTTTGTTGGCCGTTTATTTTTTAAATCCGAGCTCGGCGAGGTTTTTGACGGGGTCGAGCCAGAAGTGGAGACCCTTCGGCTCCGTGACGCGGAACATGGCGTTCAGCTCCGGCATATCCGGGCAGTATTCGGCGAAGCGGTTTTCCTCGCCGTCGAGCAGGGAGGGGTTGTAGACAAGCGTGCGCTTGTCGTTCCAGACGGCGCAGTAGAAGATGCCGGCCTCGACGAGGTCCTGGAACATATGGCTGCCGTAGCTCAGCTCGGGCATATACCCGGCGCGGTCGTCGCTCACCTCGCAGACGCCGGCGAAGCCGGAGATGTCGGCAAAGGCGCAGGGCACGCCGAGCTCGGGCGAGCTGGTGCCCAGGCGGCCGGGCGAGAGCAGGAGTATGCGCTTGCCCTTTCCCTTGAGCGCGCGGTTTATCCTCCCGACGGCGGAGGCGACGAGGGGCTTTTTGGCGTAGGGATACTCATAATAGGCCTTGGCGTCTATCTCAATCACGACGTCTATGTCTTCGCTGGTGGCGAGGCCCATGGAGGAATCCCGCAGGCGGAAGAAGACGTCCTCCTCCGGGAGCTCCGGCATGGTGACGCGCCCGCCCGGCTGGCCTATGTACAGCGGGCGGCACTGCAGGAGGTTTATGACGAAGTCGCCGCTTTCGTCCGTGTTGACGGCGTACTCTATGTCCACGGGCGTGCCATAGACGTTCTCGAGCGTCTTGAGGACGGAGCGCATTATCCTCGGGAAGGGCGTGCGCTCGAGCAGGCCCTGGCAGCTCACATACCAGACGTCCTCGCGCACCCCGGCGTCGCGCAGGGCGGCCTCGGCCTCGGTGTCGTGCTCGTACATGAGCGACCAGAACCAGCGCGGGAGGCACTGCCTGACCGTCTCGGCGTCCACGCTGCGGAAGGCGCGCCGCTCGCGGTCAATGACGTCGATGCTGTGCTGCGAGAACTTGTGCCGCTCCGCCACGTTCGGGTGGGAGCGCGCGGTGGGCCGGTCGAGGCTGACGAGCCTGGGATAGTCGTCCTCCGTGCGGTCGACGGCCTTGGTGCCGAGGCCGACAACGAGGCGGAGCATCCCGGCCTCGGGGTCGGCGTCCTGGCTCGTGCGGTAGAGGCTGCGGGAAAAGCCCACGCCGGCCGCGCCGGGCAGGTAGTACGGCCCGGCCCAGGAGCCGGAGACGCGCTGGACGAGGATGCTCATCTGCTCGTCGAGCTTTTCAAGCCCGCGCTGGGCGCGGTATTCAAGCGCGGAGGGGTCCATCGTGCTGGCGTAGACCTGCTTGACCGCAGTCTCGAAGGCCTTTAGCCTCTCTTCCAGCGGGCCGAAGTTGACGCAGAAGACGCTCTCATACTTGCCCGCAAAGGCGTTGCCGAAGCCGTCCTCGAGGAAGCTCGAGGAGCGCACTATGATGGGGCTCTGCCCGTAATAGGAGAGCATGTTCTTGAACTGCTCGCGCACGCTCTCGGAGAATTCGCCGTTCAGTATGGCCTCGCGCAGCTCGGGCGCCTTGGAGAAGTACCCATCCGGCGTGCGCTGCTCGACGCGGAGCTTCCAGCAGTTGTTGTTGACAAGATAGGTGTAGTACACGTCGGAGCCTATGAAAAAGCTGTCGTGCGGCTCGGCGTGGTCGCGGAACTCGGACAGCGTCTCCTCGGCAATCTTCCTCGCGAGGAGCATGCCGCAGGCCTTGCCGCCTATGGAGCCCGCGCCTATCATGCGGTCGCGGACGGCGAAATAGTCCTTCGGCTCGAACATCTGGCGTATGAGCCTCTGGATTAGCGGGTCGCGGCTCATCATGCTCTCGAGAATCTTCCGCTCCGTCTCGTCGTGGAAGCGGCCGAGGCCGAATTCCAGCTTCGCCTGTGCGAAGAAGCGGTCGTGGCTGTCGTAATTCTGGTCCTGAGTGTTGGCCGCGAGGTCGTCGAGAAGCTTGTAGTACCGGCTCACGGCCACGCCGCCGTCCAGGGGCCGGAAGGGCCCGCCCAGCACGCTGACGTGCGGGATGTAGGTGTTGATGCCCTCCCTGTCCTGGGCCTTGAGCGTGTGGATATAGACGGAGCTGTCCGCCGTGTAGACGTCTATGAGCACCTGCGTCGTCTCGCGTATGCGCGCCACGGCCTCAAAGCTGTGCCGCCCGCGTATGAGCGGGAAGTACGCGACGGTCTCCAGCTCGTAGAGATAGGGGCAGGTGACGCGGAAGAAGTTGCCCATCATCTGGTCGGTGTACCAGGCGCTCTGCAGCTCGCTCAGGCAGTCGAAGACGTAGAACGCGCCCTTGCCCTCGGCTGTGATGCGCTCGTATATGGCCACGGTGAAGGGCTCAAAGCCCACGTCCGGATCGAACTCGTATATTTTGAGCCCCGGCCGCGCGGTCAGAAGCGGCTCGTGCCGGGTGAAGTGGATGTATACGACGTTACGCCCGTCGGAGATGGCCTGCTCGGCGAAGGGCAGCGCGAAAAGCCGGTATTCGGCCAGGTCGGAGACCTGCCAGACCACGTTGTCCCCGATGCGTATACTGTCAAATACCTCGTCCGCGCCGGGATAGCCGCTCTTTATCCTGTCGAAAAGCATGGCATAGCCTCCTTGCAATTTTATGCAATAAGTATAACACCGCCGCGCGGCTTTGTCCAGTGCGTCCGCACCCTTGACAAAGCCTTGCGCGGCAATTATGCCGCGCGGCCCTGTCCAGTGCGACCGCGCCCTTGACAAAGCCTTGCGCGGCAATTATGCCGCGCGGCCCTGTCCAGTGCGTCCGCGGTCTTGACAAAGCTTTGCGCGGCAATTATCATATCCTCGTTTGGAGGAATGCCTTTTGAGGACGGAAGAGCGCTTTTGCGGAGATATATACGGAAAGCTCTGGCTCCCGGACGCGGCGGAGCGGCC
>DVJK01000082.1 GCA_018716795.1 Candidatus Scatomorpha merdipullorum
CGGGCGCGGCTCCTCGCTCATTTGCGCCATGCCGGTCTATGTGGACGGCGAGCTCATCGGCGTCGCCGGCTCCGGCGGCGACATCGACAATATCCGCGAGATAGTCCAGAGCACCACGATAGGCGAGAGCGGCTACGCCATGCTCGTGAGCCGCCGCCGCCCCGGCGAGGTCAACGTCATTGCGAGCGCGAACCCGGACTCCGGAAGCGAGCTCGGCGGCAGCGGCAACCTCATGCTGACGCCGAACGCGGCGCTCGCCCGCACGCTCACGGTGATTAACCGCGGCGAAAGCGGCGTCACGGAGCTGCCCATAGACGGCGAGAGCGTCTATCTCGCCTACCACCCGCTGGAGACGACGGACTGGTCCATGGTCACGGTCATCTCCCTGGACGACGCCACGATAACCGAGCCCATAGAGCAGCTTCGCGGCAATATCGACGCCGTCACCGCCGACACCGGCGAGGACATGGGCGCGCGGCTCACGCTCCTCATGCTGCTCTTCGCGGCCATAGCTCTCGCCGCGGCGATTGTCGTCGTGGCGGCGAGCTGGAAGTTCTCCGCGCGGCTCACGAGGCCGCTCACCGAGCTCACGGAGGGCGTGCGGCGCATAAGCGGCGGCGACCTCGACTTCAAGCTCGAGGTGTCGAGCGGAGACGAGACCGCCGTCCTCGGCGACGCCTTCAACCACATGACCTCCTCGCTCAGGGCCTATATAGACAACCTCGCGCGCGTCACGGCGGAGAAGGAGAGGATAGGCGCGGAGCTGCACGTGGCGACGCAGATTCAGTCGAGCATGCTGCCCTGCATCTTCCCGGCCTTCCCGGAGCGCGGCGAGTTCGACGTCTACGCCTCCATGACCCCTGCCAAGGAGGTCGGCGGCGACTTCTACGACTTCTTCCTCGTGGACGAGGACCATCTCGCGCTCGTGATTGCCGACGTCTCCGGCAAGGGCGTGCCCGCGGCGCTCTTCATGGTCATAGCCAAGACCCTGCTCAAGAACCGCGCGCAGATGGGCGCGTCTCCAAAGGAGATACTTGAGACTGTCAACAACCAGCTCTGCGAGAACAACGACGCGGAGATGTTCGTGACCGTCTGGCTCGGCGTCTACGAGATATCCACCGGCCGCGTCACGGCCGCGAACGCCGGGCACGAGTATCCGGCCATACGCCGGAAGGGCGGAACATTCGAGCTCTTCAAGGATAAGCACGGCTTCGTCCTCGCCGGGATGGAGAACATGCGCTACCGCGAGTATGAGTTCACGCTCGAGCCCGGCGACGAGCTCTTTGTATACACCGACGGCGTCACCGAGGCCACGGACGCCTCGAGCGCGCTCTACGGCACGGAGCGCATGCTCGCGGCCCTGGACGGCTGCGCTTCGGATTCGCCCGAGGCGCTGCTGCACGGCGTGAAGGCGGATATCGACGCCTTTGTCGGCGGCGCGCCGCAGTTTGACGACATCACCATGCTCTGTCTCAAGCGCTCGGAAGGAGGAGACGGCGTGAAGGAAATAACTCTCGAGGCCAGCGTCGAAAACATCGCCGCCGTCACCGAGTTCGCGGACGGCGTGCTGGAGGGGCTGGGCTGCCCCGCGAAGGCCAAAGCGCAGCTCGACGTGGCCATAGACGAGCTCTTCAGCAACATCGCGCGCTATGCCTACGCGCCCGGCACGGGCAGCGTCACCGTGCGCGTGGAGGCGCTTGAGGGCCCGCGCGCCGTCGAGTTCACCTTTATCGACAGCGGCGTGCCCTACGACCCGCTCGCGCGCGAGGACCCGAACACCGGGCTGCCCCTGGAGGAGCGCGAGGCCGGCGGGCTCGGCGTCTTCATCGTCAAGAAGACGATGGACGCCATGAGCTACGAGTACGCGAACGGGCAGAACATCCTGCGCATCAAAAAGCTTATCTGAGGAGGCAAGGCAATGGCTGAGGGAAACGGGCTTTTCCGTGAAAAGAGCATAGGGCGCGTCAGCTCGCCCGAGCAGCTTGACGACTATATGCGCGTCGCGAACCCCGGCGTGTGGACGCTTCTGGCGGCGGTAATTGCGCTGCTGATAGGCGTCTGCGTCTGGGGCGTGTTCGGCCGGCTGGATACGTTTGCGGACACCGCCGTCGTCTCCGACGGCGAGCGGGCCTGGTGCGTCGTGCGCTCCGAGTATATGGACGACGTGGGCGAGGGCGCGGCCGTGGAGGCGGAGGGCGAGCGCTTCACCGTCGCATACATGGAAAGCGGCGGCGGCATCAACGCCCGCGCAGCGTCCCTTGCGGGCGTGGGCGAGGGCGAGCCCTTCGCCCTGGCCGTGCTGGACGGCGCGCTCCCCGCCGGGATATACGAGGCGAGGCTCGTCGTCGAGAGCGTCGCGCCCATGAGCTTCGTGCTCAACTAGGCCATGGCAGAGCGCGTTTCAAGCCCCGTCCGGCACGGGAGGGCAAAGGTGCCGGTGGTGATGCAGATGGAGGCCCCGGAGAGCGGCGCCGCCTGCCTTGCCATGATACTCGCATACTACGGCAAATGGGTGCCGCTCGAGCAGGTGCGCGCCGACTGCGGCGTCTCCCGCGACGGCTCCAACGCAAAGAACATCCTGCGCGCCGCGCGCAGCTACGGCCTCGAGGCCTCAGGCTGGCGCTATGAGCCCGAGTCGCTGCGCGAGGAGGGGAGCTTCCCCTGCATCGTGCACTGGAACTTCAACCACTTCATCGTCCTCGACGGCTTCAAGGGCGACAGGGTCTACGTGAACGACCCCGCCCGCGGCAGCTGCGTCATGAGCTTTGAGGAGTTCGACCGGGGCTTCACGGGCATATGCCTCGCCTTCGAGCCGGGCGAGGGATTCACGCCCGGCGGCAAGCCCAAGAGCGTCTTCGCCTACGCCGCCGCGAGGCTGCGCGGCGCGGGCGCGGCGGTGGCCTTCGTCACGCTGACGACGGTTATCTCCGCCCTCATCGGCATAATAAACCCCGCGTTCTCGCGCGTTTTCCTCGACCGGCTGCTGACAGGGGTGAACCCGGACTGGTTCATGCCATTCATCCTCGGCATCACGGCGCTCGGCGTCGTGCAGATAGCCGTCGCCTGGGTGCAGGCCGTCTACTCGCTCAAGATAAACGGCAAGCTCGCCGCCCTGGGCAGCACGGAGTTCATGTGGAAGGTGCTGCGCCTGCCGATGGAGTTCTTCGCCCAGCGCGTCGCCGGCGACATACAGAGCCGGAAGGACACCAACGCCGGGATTGCGAACACCATCGTCAACACCCTCGCGCCGCTCGCGCTCAACATGGCGATGATGGTCTTCTACCTCGCCGTCATGCTGAGGTACAGCCCCATGCTCACGCTCGTGGGCATAACGGGCATCGTCGTCAACCTCCTCGTCTCGCGCCTCATCTCCAAAAAGCGCATAGACATCGCGAGGCTCCAGACGCGCGACGCCGGAAGGCTCGCCGGGGCCACGGTCTCCGGCATAGAGATGATAGAGACGATAAAGTCCGCCGGCGCGGAGAACGGCTGGTTTGAGCGCTGGGCCGGCTATCAGGCGAGCGTCAACACCCAGGAGGCGCGCTTTTCAAGGCTCAACAACTACCTCGGCCTCGTCCCCAAGATAGCCGCCTCCGCGGCCAACACCGTCGTGCTCATGCTCGGCGTCTGGCTCACGGTGCAAGGCGAGTTCACCGCGGGCATGATTATGGCCTTCCAGGGCTTCCTCGCCTCCTTCACGGCCCCGGCCGCGCAGCTCATCACCTCGGGCCAGACCATACAGGAGATGCGCACGCAGATGGAGCAGGTGGAGGACGTGCTGAGCTACCGCACGGACCCCAACTGGCGCGACGACCCGGTCGCGGAGGGCGCCGAGTATGACAAGCTCTCCGGCGCGGTGGAGCTCCGGCACGTCACCTTCGGCTATTCCCGCCTCGCCGAGCCGCTCATAGAGGACTTCAGCCTCAGCCTCAGGCCCGGCAGCCGCGTGGCCCTCGTCGGCGCGAGCGGCTGCGGCAAGAGCACGATGGCCAAGCTTGTGAGCGGGCTGTACGAGCCCTGGAGCGGCGAAATACTCTTCGACGGCAGGCCGATAAAGGAGATAGACCGCAGCGTCTTCACCGGCTCCCTCGCCGTGGTCGACCAGGACATCATCCTCTTCGAGGACACGGTCTCCGCCAATGTAAAGATGTGGGATTCCTCGATAGAGGACTTCGAGGTCATCCTCGCGGCGCGCGACGCCGAGATACACGAGACCGTCATGCAGCGCGACGGCGGCTGCAACGCCCACGTTTCGGAGGGCGGCCGCGACTTCTCCGGCGGCGAGCGGCAGCGCCTCGAGATAGCGCGCGTGCTGGCGCAGGACCCCACGATAGTGATACTCGACGAGGCCCTCGCCTCCGTCACCGGCGGAGCGGGCAAGCGCGGCGGCGGGCACGTGCTCTGCCCCTACTGCATGAGCGAGCTCGTAGCCTCCGGGGCATACACGCGCACTACGGCGTGGAGTATTTCTGCCCCGGCTGCGGCGAGCGCTTCGCGGGCTACAACGACCAGATGGTGCGCCGGCAGATAGAGTATGCCAGCCGGCTGACGCACACGCTCGGTGCAAGCGCCGCGAAGGAACAGCTCAAGGAGAGCAAAAACGGAGTAAAGGACCTGCTTTGAGCAGCAAAAGGAGGTAAAACAATGTCTGAAGAAAAGAAAAGCGCCCCGCTGAGCGACGAAGAGCTCGACAAGGTCGCCGGCGGCTACAGCTACTGGCCCGACGCGAAGCGCGGCATCGGCCAGATGATATGCCCCAACTGCCTGTGCATTTTCGACAGCCCGGACGGCGACGTCACCTGCCCCGCCTGCGGCTATCCGGAAAAGCGGTAAAGAAGTACAAAAATTTGAAAGGAGCTTGAACCATATCCGAAGAAAAGAAGAACGTCCCTCTGAGCGAGGAGGAGCTTGAGAGTGTCGACGGCGGCGGAGTCATAGCGTACTCCACCGGGGCCAATCCGCAAACCATGGAGGTCATAATAAACTCCGTCGGCGCCAACTCGAATTTCATGGAAGTCATAATGAACTCCACCGGCGCCAAGCCCACCTGCCCCGTCTGCGGCGCCGAAACAACCCTCGACCCCGCCACCGGCAAACTGACCTGCCCCACCTGCGGCTGGAAAAACGGCTGAAGCAAGGGAGAGCGACTGAGCCATAACGCT
>DVJK01000083.1 GCA_018716795.1 Candidatus Scatomorpha merdipullorum
GGACGCGAGGCGGGCGCGCCGTGGGAAACCATACCCAAACCGCCCGCCTACCTCGCGGCTTCGCTGAAACCTACTCACACGCACAACCCGTAGGGGGCGGCGTCCCCGACGCCCCTTGCGTTGGTGGACGGACAACGCCGGTTAGGCGCGCACACCATACCACTCACGCCGTAGGGGCGGGCCTCCACGCCCGCCCGGCTTGGGATGAAGGACAACCTCGGACGCCCGTGTGAAATGGTGCGCGGGCTGTGCCCGCGGGATTGCATTCGCTGGGCGGTGGACGCGAAGTTGGTACACCGTGGCGACGCGGATGCAATCGGTCAAGCCGAGCGGCTGCGCCTAACGAGGCTCGGCGGTCACGCGAACGCGGGGCGTCGAGGACGCCGCCCCTTACGGGCGGGAGGAAAACCACAGTATCAGCATCGTGATAAACAAATGCGCAAACGCCGCAAACCTCTGCCCACCTCTCGGCTCCCCTGAAAGGGGAGCTGTCGCGCCGCGAAGCGGCGTGACTGAGGGGTTGGTGCAAGATGGGTGCGGGCGAACCAGCGTTATCCGTCAACTCGCGCCGGGCGGGCGTGGAAGCCCGCCCCTACGGCGTGTGGGAAAGTATCAGCGCAAAACCCACGTCGTCGGTCATCCAGAGGAAGGGGCGTCGGGGACGCCGCCCCCTACGGTGGTTGCGAGATGCAGGTATCAGCGGAGCCGTGAGGTGTAGTTTATCAAACCAGTTACGTTTCATGCCGCAAGGCCGGTTACGCTTCCAGCCCGTAGGGTGCACCGTCCTCGGTGCACCGTGTTTGCGGGATTTCCGGGGTAGGTTAGACGCATCCGTTCGGCATGACCGATTGTAACCGCGTTTACCACGGCGCGCCCGCCTATGTCCACCGCCCAACGCATCCAATCCCGCGGGCGCAGCCCGCGCACCATTTCAAACGGGCGTCCGAAGTTATCCGTCAACCCAGGCCGGGCGGGCGTGGAAGCCCGCCCCTACGGTGAGATGCGTGGGTTGACGGACAACGTCGTTTCGCCCCACCCACGCTGGCACCAACCCCTCAGTCACGGCCCTTCGGGCCGCGACAGCTCCCCTGAAAGGGGAGCCGGGCGGCGGGGTGCGAAGCTCCGGCATTTGCGCCGCTTAAACCAGCCTCTCGCTTCCTCAGTCCAGCCGACGGTAGAACAGTATTGTGTCGCTCCAGCTGCCGTCCTTGAGCAGGAAGCCGCCGGGTACGCGGCCTATGCGCTCGAAGCCCAGGCGCTCGTAGAGCCTTATGGCGCGGGTGTTGGAGGCGACGACGGCGTTGAAGATGAGCAGGCGGTAGCCGAGGGCCTTGGCGGTCTCGAGGCAGTGGCGGACGAGGGCTTCGCCGGCGCCCTTCCCGCGCGCGGCGGAGGCCACGGCGTAGCTCGCGTTGCACTGGTGGCCGCAGCGGCCGACGTTGTTGGGGTGGAGGATATAGAGCCCCAGCACCCTCCCGTTTTCGTCCTTCGCCGCGGCGGTGAAGTCCTGGGCGGCGAAAAACTCTCGCGCTTCATCCTCGCTCAGCTCCTCGAGCTGAGGGAAGGCGACGCCCTTGCGCACGACCTCGTTCCATATTTCGCGCAGCGCGGGCAGCTCGGTATCGGTGTATTTTTCCACATAAATCATGTCTATCACCCGCCGAAATTATAGCCCGCTTCGCCCTCCGGCGCAAGCCGGGGCGGGAAAATTTTAAATTTCCTCTTGACAGACGCGGCTGAACGTGTATAATAAAGCCAATTTCATACGAAAGATAGAGGCGCGGCCGACAAGAGTACGCACGTCATACGCCAGACAGCGTGTGCCGAAAGGGGAGGCCGCCGAGGTGCCGCATGTGTGTCTGAGTGTGCGGCTGCCGGGCCGGGGGATAACATCCGTCGGACTGTCACGGTTGTGGAGCGCTATCTAAACAGTGAAAGCATTTGCTGCCGCCATTGAACTTCACCACCGGGAGAAGAAGTTCAAGGCGGTATTTCTTTTTTTCCTTGAGCTTCACAGGCCGCACCAGCGGGCGCGAGACCCGCCGCGAAATTCGCGTGGAATAAGAAGTGAAAGGACAAAAGAAAATGACCAGAAGAATTCTTGCAGCGCTCATGGCTCTCGCCATGGTATTCGCCCTCGCCGCCTGCGGCGGGGAACCTGCCGCCGAGGAGGAAGAAGTCCTCTCCGCCGAAGAGCTCAAGGCCCAGGTGGACGAGATAGTCGCCGGACTGACCGTGCCCGAGGACGTAGACCCCGCTGCCGTGCAGGGCGTGGAGGACGGCGTGTTCACCGTCGCCATGGAGTGCGCCTACGCGCCCTACAACTGGACGCAGATCGACGAGTCCAACGGCGCCGTGCCCGTCGCCAGCGGCTACGCCAACGGCTATGACGTCATGATCTCCCAGATAATCTGCGACCTCTACGGCTGGCAGCTTGAAGTCGTCGCCAGCGCGTGGGACTCCCTGACCCCGGGCGTGCAGAGCGGCATCTATGACGCCAACATCGCCGGACAGAGCATGACCGCCGACCGCATGGAGCAGGTGGACATGGCCGGCCCCTACTACTACGCCGAGATAGTCGTAGTGACCACCGCCGACAGCGAGTACGCCGACGCCACCGGCATCGCCGACCTCGCCGGCGGCACCGCCACCGCGCAGAGCGGCACCATCTGGTATGACTCCTGCCTGCCCCAGATCCCCGACGTCCAGCTGG
>DVJK01000084.1 GCA_018716795.1 Candidatus Scatomorpha merdipullorum
CTGCAGCCCTGTACGGTTACGGCTCTATCAAAGGAAATGGGCTTGGAGCGCACAACGCTTGTACGTACAATGAAACCGCTTTCTGAGCGCGGACTCATAGCCAATCTGGCAGAGGCGCACAGCCGTAACAGTCTGCTGTCGCTGACGGACGACGGGCGTGCAGCCATGGATTATGCCTCCTCGCTTTGGGAAGGCGCACAGTCGGAGGTGAGGCAGCACATGGGCGAAGAGCGGATGTCCGAGCTGCTGCAGCTTCTGTCCGAGCTGGAAGAGTTTACGGCGCGGTAAGCGTTGAATATAATTCAGAGAGGAGACACAATCCATGAAGTACGAATCCGAACAGATTTACATTGACGCCATCATTTCCACGGCTAAGAGGATGTGCGCGGCGGCCCAGACTGCACCCAAGGGGCATGGTGTGGACTCGATTGTAACGTACATTCTCACCGGTGACGAAAAGGAACATCTCGCCTGTGAGATGGAGCGTCTGGGTACGGAGTATATGGGCGACGAAATGCCCACCTGGTACGGACGGGACGCAAACGGCGTCCGGAAAGCGGGCGCGGTAGTAGTAATTGGCGCGAAGCACATGCACCGCGGTATGAGTCATTGCGGGATGTGCGGCTTTGAAAACTGTGCGGCTAATGCCGCCGCAGGAGGCCGCTGCGCTGATACATTCCTTGACCTCGGTATTGCGATCGGCTCTGCGGTTTCCGTGGCGGGCGACGACCGAATAGACAACCGAATTATGTTCTCCATTGCGCAAACGCTCAGGCATATGCCCGAGTACGGCCCGGACTATGTCTGGTTTGGCATCCCGCTCTCAGTTTCGTCGAAAAATATATTTATGGACAGGGGCATAACGCATAAGCTCTGATTTTCAAACAACAATTCTCTACCCTCCCCAACAAAAAAGCTCTGCTGACATTAAACGTCAGCAGAGCTTTTTGTGATTAACGCTCAGCCTCTTGCCTGCCGCCGGCCCTCGGGGCGCCGCGGCGGACAAAGCGCAAACCTCCCGGCGTTTGCCGGGAGGTTTGGGGTTATATGGCTTTGCCGATAAGCGCGGCCTCGGCGTTGGCGAGGGCGGCTATTACGCTCCGGCGCGTGACGATGCCGCAGAAGCAGCCGCGGTCGTCGACTATCGGGACGAAGTTCTGCTGCAAAACCGCGTCGATGACCTCGTCGTCGTCGGCGGCGATGCCGAGCGGCGGGCAGAAATCCCGCCTCACCAGCTCGCCTATGCGAAACCGCTCCTGCGCCTTCATCGAGGTGCTGCCGGTGGAGAGAATGTGCCGGAGGAAGTCGCCCTCCGTGATGCAGCCTATGTATTCGCCGTGCTCGCCCAGGACGGGGATGGCGGTGTACCCGTGGCGGCGCATCACCTCCAGGCCCTGCCTGACGGTGTCGTCCGCGCCGATATAGGCGGTCATGGCTTTTGGCGTAAGTATTTTAGGAATGTTCATGTCGACCATCCTGACTTTGTGTTATGGTATGCCGCCTTCTGCGCTTGAAACGGACCCCCTTTCGGCATAGCGGCGGCCAAAGTCCTCGTTCCATGTATATAATAACCTATAACCGAGCCAAAAGCAAGTTGAAAAATGTAAATATCGGCAAGAGACTTGTGAATGTACCGTGAATTATTTTCCCGTTCAGCCGAGGGGCGTATAGCCCTCGGGAATCTCCACGCCCAGCGCGGCGCAGTTTTCGGCGTTATAGACCTTCAGCGGCTCGAGATACTGCACGGGGAGGGCGGAGACATCGGTCTCGCCGCGGAGAATTTCCGCGGCCAGCTCGCCGGTGAGGCGGCCGAGCTCGTAGTAGTCGCAGGTAATCGTGGCGACGCCGCAGCCGGAGCAGATGCCCGGATCGCCGCCCACGACGGGCACGCCGGCGGGGATGACGACGTTGGCGACGGTCTCGGTGTTGGCCGCGACGGTGTTGTCGGTGGGGATATAGATGAGGTCGCTGCCGTCGCAGGCGGTCTGGGCGACGGCGCCGAGGTCGTTGGCGTCGGTGAAGGCGTAGGCCTCGCAGGCATAGCCCATGCCCTCGAGCTCGGCGCGGACGGTCTCAACCTGATAGACGCTGTTCGGTTCGCCCGAGCAGTAGAGCAGGCCGACGGTTCCGGCCTCGGGGAAGAGCTCCTTTATGAGCGCGGCCTGGTCCTCGAGCGGGACGAGGTCGCTGGTGCCGGAGACGTTCGTGCCTATGACGCCGTCGAACTCGCCGAGGTCCAGCGCGGTGGCGTAGTCGGTGACGGAGGTGCCGAGGACGGGTATCTCCGACGTGGCGGAGGCGGCGGCCTGGAGCGGCCAGGTGGCGTTGGCGAGTATCAGGTCGACGCCCTCGGCGATGAAGCCGTCGATTATCGTGGCGCAGCTGTTCTGCTCTCCGAGCGCGTTCCCCTCGGAAAATCGGACGCCGTCCTCGCCGAAGGCCTCGACAAGGGCGTCCTTGAAGCCTCGCGTGGCCTCGCTGAGGGATACGTGTTCCATCTGTTCGCAGATGCCGACGGTATAGCCGTCGAAGGAGTCGTCAGCGCCTTCGCCCGAGCCGCAGCCGGCCAGAGAGAGCGTCAGCGCCGCCGCCAGCGCGGCGGAGAGCAGTTCCTTGTGCATTTTGGTTTCCTCCAGTTAGAAAAATTGCTGTATGGCCTTAAAAAAGGCCGCAAAAATACACCCTGCCCCTTTTGAGGCAGGGTGTAGAATTGCCGTGGAAAGTGTTTTATGCTCCTATCAGCACGCGGTCGGTCAGAAGGTCCTCGCCGGCGGCGCGGGAGAACTTGGCGAGCAGGGTGTCGACAGTGAGGCGCTTTTTCTCCTCGCCGGAGATGTCGAGGACGATGCGGCCCTCGTTCATCATGATGAGGCGGTTGCCGTGCTCGATGGCGTCGCGCATATTGTGCGTGACCATGAGGGTGGTGAGCCTGTGCTCGCTGACTATCTCGTCGCTGAGCTCGAGGACGCGCGCGGCGGTGGCGGGGTCGAGGGCGGCGGTGTGCTCGTCGAGGAGCAGGAGCTTCGGCTTCACGAGGCTGGCCATGAGCAGGGTCAGGGCCTGG
This sequence comes from Candidatus Scatomorpha merdipullorum, assembly GCA_018716795.1. Taxonomy (GTDB): domain Bacteria; phylum Bacillota; class Clostridia; order Oscillospirales; family Oscillospiraceae; genus Scatomorpha; species Scatomorpha merdipullorum. Next base: position 3,065 of record DVJK01000084.1, read on the forward strand.
CGCTGGCCGCCGGAGAGCAGGCCCGCGCGGGTGGTCATGCGGTCCTCGAGGCCCAGGTCGAGGCGGGAGAGCTCCTCGCGGAAGCGTTCGCGCTCGCTCTTGCGGATGCCCCATGCGAGGGTGCGGCGGCTGCCGCGGCGCGCGGCGAGGGCGAGGTTTTCCTCAATCGTCATCGTCGGCGCGGTGCCCATCATCGGGTCCTGGAAGACGCGGCCGATGTACTTGGCGCGCTTGAACTCGCTCTGGCGGGTTATATCCACGCCGTCTATGCTTATCGCGCCGCAGTCTATCTCAAAGGCGCCCGCGATGGCGTTGAGCATCGTGCTCTTGCCCGCGCCGTTGCCGCCTATGACCGTGACAAAGTCGCCGTCGTTGAGGCGGAGATCAAGGCTCCTGAGCGCGGTTTTGGCGTTTATCGTGCCGGGGTTGAAGGTCTTGGAGACGTTGTTAAGCTCGAGCATTGTTCTTATCCTCCTTGGAAACGGCGGCGTGCCTGTGCGCCGCGGCGGCTTTGCCCTTCCAGTAGGGGATCGCGAGGAAGAGCGCGACTGTGAGTGCGGTGAAGAGCTTGAGGTCGTTTGTGCCGAGGCCGAGCCGGAGCACAATCTGCATGACGAGGTAGTATATTATAGAGCCGACGGTGCAGCCTATGAGCCCGGCGAGCACCTTGCCGCGCCCTCTCAGAAGCCCCTCGCCGATTATCACGGCGGCGAGGCCTATGACTATGGCGCCGCGGCCCATGTCCACGCTGCTGCTGCCCTGGTACTGGGCGAGCAGCCCGCCCGCGAGGCCGACCATGCCGTTTGAAAGCATGAGGCCGACGACCGTGGCGGCGGAGGTGTTGATGCCCTGCGCGCGGGCCATCTGCAGGTTCGCGCCCGTGGCGCGAAGCGCGCTGCCGTTCTCGGTCTTGAAGTACCACCAGAGCAGGGCGACGACCGCGGCGGTGACGGGTATCATTATAATAATGGGGTTCTGCCAGATGTTCTCGCCCAGGTCGCGGACATAGCGGCTCGAGAGAATCAAATCGTACTTGTCGACGCTTATCGCCAGCGTCGCCTGGGTTCCGGCGGTGGTGCCCCAGCCCATGACGCGCAGGTTTATCGAGTAGAGCGCCAGCTGTGTGAGTATACCGGCGAGGATGGCCGGAATTCCGCATTTCGTATGGAAGAGTCCGGTGACCAGTCCGGCGAGCATACCGGCGAGCATCGCGACAAGCGTCGCCAGCCAGACGTTTACGCCGTTCAGTGTGAGCAGGACGCAGACCGCGCCTCCGAAGCCGAGCGTGCCGTCGACCGTGAGGTCGGCCACGTCGAGCACGCGGAAGGTGATATATACGCCCATGGCCATCAGGCCCCATATCAGGCCCTGTCCGAGCACGCCGGGCAGGGAGTTAACAAGCGATTGCAGGAATTCCATATTGATTGACTATCCTCCGATTTTCACCCCGCAGGGGAGGCCGAGGCCTCCCCGCGAAGCATGGGTTGTGAAGCGGTATCCTTAAGCTATGGCCTCGTAGTCCTCGGGGACCGTAATCCCGAGGGCCTCGCAGTTGGCCGCGTTGTACATCTTGGTGACCGTCTCGTCGTAGCCGATGGCCATCTCGCTGACCTCGGCCTCGCCGGTCAGAATCTGCACGGCCATCTCGCCGGTTATCTGGCCCAGCTCGTAGTAGTCAATCGAGAGGGTTGCGACGCCGCAGCCGGAGCAGAGCCCGCTCTCGCCGGTGACGACGGGGACGCCGGCCGGGATGACGATGTTGGCTATGGCCTCGGTGTTGTTGGCGGCGGTGTTGTCGGTGGGGATGTAAATGACGTCGCTGTTGTCGGCGGCGTTCTGGGTGACGGCGGCGAGGTCGTTGGCGTCGGTGAAGGCGTAGGCCTCGGTGGCGTAGCCCAGCTCCTCGAGCTCGGCCTGGACAACCTCAACCTGGTAGACGCTGTTCGGCTCGGCGGAGCAGTAGAGGAGGCCGACGGTCTCGGCGTCGGGGAAGAGCTCCTTGACCATCGCGGCCTGCTGCTCCAGGGGAGCGAGGTCGCTGGTGCCGGAGATGTTGTTGCCGAGCACCTCGACCATAGTGTCGTCGAGGCCGAGGGCGATGGCGTAGTTGGTGACCGCGGTGCCGAGCACCGGGATGTCGGCGGTGGCGGAGGCGGCGGCCTGCAGCGCGCCGGTGGCGTTCGCGAGTATGAGGTCGACGCCCTCGGAGATGTAGCCGTCAATAATGGTGGTGCAGTTGTTGGCTTCGCCGCCGGCGTTGTTGTTCTTTATCTCAACGGCGTCGCCGAGCTCGGCCTGGAGGGCGTCTATGAAGCCCTGGGTGGCGGAGTCGAGCGCGGGGTGCGGCGCGAGCTGGCAGATGCCGACGACATACGTGGCCTCTCCGGCGGGAGCGGTCTCCTCACCGGCGGGCTCCGTGTCGGGAGCGGTCTCCTCAGTGCCGGCCTCGCCGCAGGCGGCGAGCGCGAGCACCATGACAAGTGCAAGGACGATGCAAAGCAGTTTCTTCATCTTCATCATTGTTGTCTCCTTTGGCCTTGGTTTGTTTGTGTCTGACGCAACAAAAAAACGCCCCTCGCCGTTCAAGGCGAGAGGCGTTGCTGCCAAATTGTTCAGCAGGTCTCAGGTCTTGTCGGGCTTCCATAGCTGTCCTGGTAATAAAAGTAAAAATAAAAATAGGCGTAGCTAAAGAAGCCCTCAAAGCTGTTGAGAGCCTGGGCGCAGTTGGAGACGGCGGACATATTGCGGACGTTTTCGAGCTTCATCATGTCTTTGTCTCCTTTCCCGGCTTTCGCCGAACTGCTGTTGCATATACAATAACGCTTTGCGGCGCAAAAGTCAATGCAAAATTTTGAATAAGTGCGACAAACAAAGGCAGCAGCATTTCAGCGGTATGCACAAAAACCGCTCGAGCGAGACGGCCCGGACACACGCCGCCGCATTTTGCGGATGCCGCCGCAAAAACAAAGCCCCTCGGCGAGGGGCTTTGGCGCGGCTCAATTCAGGAGGTTCGCTATCGTGTCGAGGAAGGCGTCCTCGCCTATGGTGTTCATTTTGAAGAACATAGCGTTGCTGCCGCCGGAGGTTATGGCGGAGAGCTGCAGCTCGCTTCCGGAGCCGAAGAGGGTGAGCGACATGCTCAGGCGGTTGCCGCCAGTCCAGCTGTACCGCTCGTACACGCGCACGGCGCAGCGCACACCGTCCGCCTCAAAGTCGCTGCTGTCCTCCAGAGTGGCGCTCATGCTTCCGGACATAATGCCCTCGTCGAGCATGGCGAGGACGGTGTCGAAGTTGCCGCGCAGGCGTTTTTCCAGCTTTGCCATATTATCTGCCTCCAATCTTCCGGCCTTTTCGGCCCTCTGGGCACAGTATATCACAGGTGGAAACAAATTGGAAGCGTAAATTCAAAGAATTAGCGCGCTATTCAAACAAAGCGCCGTTCAGCCTCGGCCAGGGCAGGCCCGCTGGCAGGGGAGAGGCGGAGAGCGCCGCGTCGACGCAGTCCCTGACTATGCCCTCGAGCTCGGCCCGCTCGCGCTCCCTTGCCTCCTCGGCGAGCCGCTCCGCCTCGAGCGCCTCGGCCTCGGCGCGCAGGGCGGCGGCGCGCCCGGACTCCCACTCGGCGAAGGCGTCGCAGAGCTCGCCCATGGCGTCGACGGCGGCGTAGCTCCCGCGGGTGAGGATGGTGAGCAGAAAGGGCTCCTCCGTGTAGACTATGCCCGCGACGGCGACGTGCAGCACGCCGTCGTAGCGCTCATAGCCATACTTCTGCGCTATCGGCACGCCGAGCGCGCCGGACTTGAGGTACTGGTCCGGCTGCGCGGCCAGCATG
>DVJK01000085.1 GCA_018716795.1 Candidatus Scatomorpha merdipullorum
GAAGCGAGGGCGCTCGCGGCGCTCAGGCGCGGCGACGGCGGAGCGATAGACTTCTTCGTCGCGCGCTACGGCGCCTACGTCGCCGCAATCGTGAACAACATGCTCTCCGGCCTGCCGCCGGAGGACGCCGAGGAGGCGGCGGCGGACGTCTTCGTCGCGCTCTGGCGGAACGCCGAGCGCGTGCCGGAGGGCTCCGTGCGCGCCTATCTCGCCGGGATAGCCCGCAACAAGGCCCGCGACGTACTGCGGAGGCGGCGGCTCTGCGCCCCGCTCGAGGACGACGCGTTCGAGCTCGCCGCTCCCTCGCCCGAGGCGGAGCTCACCGAGCGCGAGCTCGCGGAGCGGACGCGCCGCGCGGTGCTGGCAATGCCGGAGCCCGACCGGGAGATTTTCCTGCGGCACTACTTCTATGAGCAGAGCGCGGCCGAGATTGCGCTCCTGCTCGACATGAACACGAACACCGTCAAATCCCGCCTGCGCCGGGGCCGCGAAAGGCTCCGCGCCGAGCTCGTGAAGGAGGACTGAATATGCGGCTTAAAATTTCCGAGCTGCTTGTGAACGCGCAGCTTGAGGCGCTGCCCGGCGCGCCGGAGGCATGCCCCGACGGGCTCCGCGAGGCGGTGGAGCGCAAAATTAAGGAGGAAACCATGCATAAAAGCAAACCCCGCAGGGGACTTAAAACGCTGCTCATTGCCGCCGCGGCCGCGGCGCTTCTGAGCGCGGCGGCGCTGGCCGCGGGCTTCGGCCTTCGAGACGCCGCACAGGGCCGCGATTTCTGGCCGCGCGCCGGAGAGATGGCCGAGGTCATGGCCGCCTGCCCGGCGGATTCCGACGAGGCCGCCGCCCTCGCCGAGTGGGAGGCCTATCTCGCGGAAAACGACATGAGCGCCGCCTATGAGAGCTACGAGGAGTTTGAAAGCGCGCGCGACGCCATCCCCTCCGGGGCCTGGGCGATGGGCGCGCTGACGGAGGAGGGCGTCGAAAGGCTCTTTGAGATATGCAGCTCGCACGGCCTCGCCGCCCCGCAAAGCGCCGAGGCGCTTGAAGACCGCGCCGCCTTCGGCCTCGAGGGCCGGCTGCCCGCGCACGACGGCCGCGCCGCGAACACCGGCGGCACGCTTTATGACACCGGCAGCTTTGTCTACAACGACGCCTTCACGCTTGAGGACGGCGGATACGTGAACTACCACGTCTATTTCACCGCGAGGGGCGCGATGCCCGTCCGCTCCGGCTTTTTCGCAAGCCTGGACGAGCTGGAGCAGCGGACGCTCGCGGCTCCCGGCGGGGCCGAGCTGTTCCTCGGCCTGGGAGAGGACTACTCCGTCGTCTTCGCCGAGTCGGAGGACGGCTGGCTGCTTGTCCACCTCCGCGCCGGGGCCGGGGCGGCGAGCGCGGAAAACGGCGGCAGCGCGCTCAGCCTCGCGGAGCTCGAGCGCTTCGCGCTCGGCCTCTTCCCCGCCGGATAAATACGCCCGAACATAACCCCGCGGGGCTTCGCCGCAAACGGCGAGGCTCCGCGGGGCTTTTGCGCGCTTTTCGGCGGCAAACGCTTGCCTTTTTACCTCTGATATGAGAAAATATAATTTACGGCAAAGGAGGTGAGGCGCGTGCGGGAAACGCTGCGCGACATATACGACGCGGTTGACGACTTCTCCCGCGGTCTGGGGCGGAGGAGGATAACCACCTTCTCGGCGGCCTGCGCCTACTACCTCTTCGTCTCGCTGGTGCCCATGATAATGCTCGTGGTCAGCCTCATACGCTATACGCCGCTCACCGAGGCCGTCGTGCTGCAGGCCGTCTCCGACTACGTGCCCGACCAGCTCTACACGATACTCGAGACGATTGTCAACAGCATCTACCGCGGCGGCGGGGCGGCGCTGACCGTCTCCATCGTCCTGACCATCTGGTCGGCGAGCAAGAGCATGAAGGCCCTCATGCGCGGCATGGACAGCGTCTATGACGCCGAGCGGCAGGAGGACTTCTTCGTCTTCAGCCTCCGCGCCTGCGTATACATGGTGATTTTCGTCGTGCTGCTGCTCATAAGCCTGCTGATGATGGTCTACGGCGGCGAAATCCTCCAGCTTCTGTACAACATCCTGCCGCACGGAGGGGCCGTCGACTGGCTCTTCGGCCTCACGCGCTATCTGCGCTATATCATTGCCCTCGCGCTGCTCGCGCTGGTGTTCTCCTTCACCTACTGGCGCATGCCCGCGCGCTCGCTGCCGTACAGGGCCCAGTGGACGGGCGCGGCCTTCTGCGCCGTGAGCTGGTCGGCGTTCTCGTTTATCTTTTCGGCCTACGTCAGAGTCAGCAACCAGTTCGGCGCCTACGGCGTCATAGGCACGGTCATGGTCGCCATGATCTGGGTCTACTACTGCTTTTACTTCCTGCTGCTCGGCGGGTATATAAACCACTTCATCGCCCGGAAGAAAGCGGAGGGCCGGTAACGGCCGGGCCTCGTCCGCGGAGGGCGGGTATGATACAAATCGGATACAAAGGTGCTTTATGATAGATATCGACGTCAAAAACCTGAAAAAGTCCTTCGAGGTCGGGCACGACGTGCTCTCCGACCTGAGCTTCGAGATAAACGCCGGCGAGCACGTCGGCATCCTCGGCGCGAACGGCTGCGGGAAGACCACGCTCTTCAAGCTGCTCACGGGCGAATATGCGCCCGACGAGGGCTCGATAAGCATACACAAGGGCCGGAGGATAGGCCTCATAAGCCAGATTCCCGTCTACCCGGAGGGCTGGACGACCGAGGACGTCCTGCGCGAGGCGCACCGCCGCCTGCGCGACATGGCCGCGCGCATCGCGCAGCTCGAGGAGCTGATGGCCTCGGGCGGCGGGCCCGACCTGCTCGACGAGTACGACCGCCTCTCGGACGACTTCCGCCGCCTGGGCGGCTGGGACATGGACCGCGAGCGCTCTCGCGTCGCCGCCGGCCTCGACATACCCGAGGACATGCGCGCGAGGGAGTTTGCGAAGCTCTCCGGCGGGGAGAAGACGCGCGTCAACCTCGCGCGGCTCATTCTCGAGGACACGGATATCCTGCTTCTGGACGAACCGACGAACCACCTCGACCTCCGCGCCACCGAATGGCTCGAGGACTATATCACGCACTTCCGCGGCACCGTGCTCGCCATAAGCCACGACCGCTATTTCCTCGACACCGTGGCTCAGCGCTGCATCGAGATTGCCGACGGACGCGCGGAGTTCTACTCGGGAAATTACAGCTTCTACGCCGTGGAGCGGCAGCGCCGCTTCGACGAGCAGCTTCGCAAATACGAAAAGGACCAGGCCAAGCTCGAGCAGCTGCAAAAGGCCGCCGCGAAGCTCCACCTCTGGGCCTTCATGGGCAACGACAAGCTGCACAAGAGGGCGTTTTCGATTGAAAAGCGCATGGAGAAGCTGGAGAAGACCGAGAAGCCCAAAGAGGCGAAGAAGCTCCGCGCCGCCTTCAGGACCAGCGAGTTCCGCGCGGACGAGGTGCT